>DASSLZ010000246.1:0-31645 GCA_035689165.1 Candidatus Eiseniibacteriota bacterium
CGCTCGGTCTCGTTGGCGCTGGGTTCGCTTTGGCGCTGGGTCTTGGTGGCCACGGATCTCGAGGGCACAAAAAAACGGGCGGGCAGTGCGCTCGTTTGGATTTCATCTCGGTGAGGCGAAGGGTTCACTTTCGTGATCTTCGATCTCACGTTCTGAATTCCACGAGCACCCTGCACCGCCCAACAAGCGGCCGCTTGGCGCATCTCTCTATGTCAACGGGCCCGGTCGGGGACCGCTGATCGATCAGCGGTCGTTCTCGCATCAAAGCGAGAAGAGTGCCAATCAGGGGGCGTTTCCGCGTGGAGCGGGGCGCGCTGCGACATCGATGGTTACGCGGCCCGCGCGAGTAAGGGAATGCGCCCGGCGCCGGCGACGCCCGGGCGATTCTACAAATGACAACGACGAGTGCGCCTCGACGGGAGCGAGACCGTCGCGCGGACTCGCCGTCTTCGCGTTCACCTCGCGGTGGCACACCTGTTGCGCCGCGCTCCTGCTCAGTCGAGGGACCTGTGCCAATGACCATCATCGAACGACTCCAGACGAACGGCATATGCCGGACCGGCTCGCCAGCGCGGGGATACCGCTATCGCTCCGCCAAGGGCGCCGTCTCGCGTGAGGATCTGGCGCGTATCGACGCGCTGAAGATTCCTCCCGCGTGGACCCGCGTCGCCGTTTCGCCCTCGCCGAAATCCGCCGTGCAGGCAGTGGGGCAGGACGCCGCCGGCCGGTGGCAGTACCTCTACCACGAGGCGCACGCCGCCCGGCGGGAACGGAACAAGCAGGAGCGGCTGGTCCGGTTCATCGCGGCACTGCCCAGGATGCGCCGCGCCGTCGCGCGCGACCTGCGCCGCCGGGGGCTTCCGCGCGAGAAGGTGCTGGCCGGAATCCTCAAGATCCTGGGCACCTGCTTCCTCCGCCCGGGCAACCAGGTCTACACCGCGCAGAACGGGAGCTACGGCCTCGCGACGCTCCGGCGCCAGCACGTCAGCGTGGCGGGGGACACCGTCGTGTTCGACTTCATGGGCAAGTCCAAGAAGCGCCAGCGCCGCGAGCTGGTCGATCCGGGTATCGCGCGGCTCGTGCGAGCGCTGCTTCGTTATCCGGGAGAGGTCTTCAAGTTCCAATCCGAGGACGGCTCCATGGCCGACGTGCACACGGGGCACATCAACGCCTACATCAAGGAGGTCATGGGCGAACAGTTCAGCGCCAAGGATTTCCGTACGTGGGCGGGATCGCTCCTCTGCGCATGCGCCCTGGCCCGCGCCGGGGTGGAGCGAGCCCACACCCAGCATGAACGGAAGAAGCGGATCGCCGCGGCCCTGCGCGAAGTCGCCGACCACCTCGGCAACACGCCGGCCGTCTGCCGGTCCTCGTACGTGTTCCCGGCGGTTCTCCGGAAGTACGAGCAGGGTCGAGTGATCGGAACGTACTTCGAGGACGTGGCCGAGCTCTCCAACGGCAACGCGCGCCGCGTCGAGCGAAGCGAGCGGGCCCTGATCGAGCTGCTCCGATGAGCCCTCGTCCCGCCCGCCCCGGCGCCAAGCTGGTCGTGATCCGTCCCGGAGACGGGGTCCCGACCCGGAACCGTCGCTCTGTCCGGGGGCAGGCGCGTTCGGAGCGCGACCCCGCCGAGCCGCGTCCGGACGGATCGGCTCCGACCGACCTCCTCATCCTCCACATCGGCTCCGGTCGCCTCACGCCGGAGGCGATGACGGCAGCCGCCAAGACGGTGTTCGAGCCGCGCGGCCTGACGCATCGGACGGTGACGGTCGAGGCCGGGCGCGGCGCCGAAGCGTCGGTGCGTCGCCACGTCGCGCGCGCGATCCGCGAGGGCTGCACGCGGATCGTTGCCGCGGGAGGCGACGGCACGGTCAGCATGGTGGCGCAGTGCCTGGCGCGGCGGCGCAAGCGCGACGTCCCGGTGTCGCTCGGCATCCTTCCCGGAGGCACCACGAACGTGCTGGCCCGCGAGCTGGGTATTCCGCTCGATCTGGAACAGGCGATGGCGGTGATCGCCGAGGCCGGCCAGGTCGTGGAGCTGGACGCCATCCTCGTGGGCCGGCGGTACGTCTTCACGCAGGTGGGCCTCGGCCCGGACGCGCTCATGATTCGCGACACGACCCGCGAGCGCCAGGAGAAGCTGGGCCGCCTCGCCTACGTCCTCACGTTCGTCAAACGCGCTTTCGGCTTCCGCCCGCGGTGGTTCACGCTGCGTCTCGACGGCGTCGTCGTGCGCGAGCGCGCCTGGCAGATCGTGGCCGCCAACGTGGGCACGGTGGGGGCGCCTCCGTTCACGTGGGGTCCCCGCATCGATCCCACCGACGGCATCCTCGATCTCTGCATCTTCAACGTGAACCGGAAACGCGACTTCGGAAAGCTGCTCTGGCGCGCCTTGACCAGCCGCCACCGGAGGGACGGGAACGCGCGTTTCTATCGCGTGAAGGACCGCGCCGTCGTGGAGTCGAGCCAGCCGGTGCTGGTGCAGGGCGACGGCGAGATCATCGGGCGGACCCCGGTGACGCTGCGCCTCGTCCCCGCGGTCCTCAGGATCCTGGTCGCGAAGCCGGTGGCCGGCGTCGTTCCCACCGAGCCCGCCGCGGCGGCGGCGGAAGCGGCTCCATTGGCGGAGGACCGCGGGGTGGTTGCTTCGGAAGAGCCCGCTGCGGCATCGGCGACCGCTGCGGCGCCGGCGACCGCTTCCGCGCCGGCGGCCGCCTCGACGCCGGCCGTGGGCCCGAACGCCGCACCCGAGGCCGCGCCCACCGTGACCGAGGACGTGGCCCTGATGATCGGCGAGCGCTCCACCACGTGGCCGCTCCAGGGGATCTTCCGCCACCCGCTCGCGGCGATCGAGGCGTACGACGCCGCGATCTTCCTCCACCTCAACAACATCTCGTTTGGCAAAGGGGTGGACCGCGGCCTGGAGGCGCTCTCGCGCTTCCTTCACTACGGCGAGGGGTGGGCCGTCGTGGTGCTGCTCATCCTCTTCGTGAACCTGCGCCAGGGGCTGGAGGCCGCCGTCGTGGCGCTTCCCGCGCTGTGGGCCACCATGATCACGGTCAACGTCGTCCTGAAGCCGATCTTCCGGCGCCGCCGGCCCTTCATCGCCTTCGTGAAGGCGCGCGTCATCGGAACGCGGCCGCGCGACTTCTCCTTTCCCTCGGGGCACGCCGCGGCCGGGTTCGCCGGCGCGGTTCTGCTCGGCATGTTCCTGCCGCGCTGGGCCCCTCTCTTCTATCTCTTCGCGATCGCGGTGAGTTTCTCGCGGATCTATCTCGGCGTGCACTACCCGAGCGACGTCCTCATGGGGGCGTTCGCCGGAAGCGTCCTGGCCGTGGTCTATCGCGCGCTGATCCACCTTCTCGTCGCCGCCGGCGCCTGACCGGAGGAACAATGCCCCAGAAGACCTCACCCAAGAAGGCGCAGCGACCGCCGCAGAAGCAGCGGCGCCAGCCGGGGCGCGAGCGCCTCATGAAGCCGCGGCCGCGGTACGACGATCCCGCGCGCCGCCCCTGCGGGCGGCTCCAGGGCAAGGCGGCCCTGATCACGGGAGGGGACAGTGGCATCGGACGCGCCGTGGCGGTGGCGTTCGCCAAGGAGGGAGCCGACGTGGCGATCGTCTACCTGGAGGAGCACGAGGACGCGCGGGAAACCCAGCGGCTGGTCCAGGAACAGGGCCGGCGCGCCCTCCTGATGGCGGGCGACGTGGGGGACGAGTCGTTCTGCCGCGAGGCGGTGCGCCGGACGGTCGCCGAGCTCGGGAAGATCGACGTGCTCGTCAACAACGCCGCCGAGCAGCACCCCCAGGAACGCCTGGAGAAGATCACGGAAGAGCAGCTCGTCCGCACCTTTCGGACGAACGTCTTCTCCATGTTCTTCCTGACGCGCGCCGCCCTCCCCCATCTCAAGAGCGGCGCCTCGATCGTGAACACGACCTCCGTGACCGCCTATCGGGGGAGCGCGCATCTGATCGACTACGCGTCCACGAAGGGGGCGATCGTCTCCTTCACGCGCTCCCTCGCCCAGGCGCTCGCCGACCGGAAGATCCGCGTGAACGCCGTGGCGCCGGGGCCGATCTGGACGCCGCTCATCCCCTCGACCTTTCCGCCGGACCAGGTCAAGACCTTCGGCTCGGACGTTCCGATGGGCCGCGCCGGCGAGCCGGTCGAGGTCGCTCCCCATTACGTCTTTCTCGCCTCGGAGGAGGCCTCCTACACCACGGGACAGGTCCTCCATCCCAACGGCGGGGAGATCGTGAACGGATGAGCGCCGACGATGCTCCGCGCGAGGCGGACCGCTCCCTCTCGATTCTCGTCGTCGATGACGATCCCGACTCGGCGGACAGTCTGGCGCTGCTCCTCGAGCACTGGAACCACGCGGTCTGCGTGGCCTACGACGGAGCGCACGCCCTCGAGACCTTCCGGCGGCAACGGCCGTCGATCGTTCTGGTCGACATCGGGCTTCCCGACATGGACGGCTACGACGTGGCGCGCGCCCTCAAGGCCGAGGAGCATCCGGCCACCCTCGTGGCGCTGACCGGCTTTGGCCAGGATGGAGACCGGCGCTCTTCGAAGGAAGCGGGCTTCGATCACCACTTCGTCAAGCCGATCGATCTCCGCAGCCTTCGCGAGCTGCTCGATGCAGCCATCGCGAAATCTTGAGGCCGGGAGGCCTTGGCCGCAGCGCGCCGTTGGCCTTCATATTGCACCTCACCCAGAAGAGAAGGGGTTGGGCCAAAGGAGCGACACCGAGGGTGGTTCCAACCGCAAGGCCGATTGGGCCGGAGGAGGATGAAGGATGTCGCTGCTACTCGAGATCTGCTTTGTAATTGTAACAATTGCGGTAGTGGCCATCGCCATCGCCACGGTACGCGCTCTCCAGCGGGTGGGGAAAACGACCGAGAAAGTCAACGAGCTCTCTGAAGAAGTTCGCGGCTGGATCGCTCAGTTGAAGCAGGTGACGAGCGGCGCCGAGGAACTCGTGGCCTCCGCCAAGGAAGTCGTGCCCCCCGTGCGGCGCGTCGTGGACCGCTTCGAAGCGATCGGCGTACGGACCGCCCAGCTCTCAGACGCCATTCTGGAAGAAGTCGAGCGTCCCGTCATGACCGCCGTCGCCGTCGCGCGCGGGGTCCGAACGGGGACGGCGTACTTCTTCGAACGAATCACCAATCGTTTTCATCGCGGCCGCGCCGCGACGAACGGAGGCTACGCAGATGAATGAGAATCCTTATCTGAACGAAGAGTCCAGGGGCGGCGCCTCCGGGATGTCCGGCTTCGTGCTCGGCGCGATCGTAGGCGCCGGAGTAGCGCTGCTGTTCGCCCCCGCGGCCGGCACCGACACGCGCCGTAAGCTGGGCGAGACGGCCAAGCGCCTGGGCAGCAAGGCTCAGGAAATGGGCAGTGCGGCGCGCGACAAGATGCAGGAAGTGGGCAGCGCGGCCCGGGACAAGGTGCAGGAGGGTACCGACAAGCTTCATGAGCGTTTTGGCAGCGGAACGTCGTCCACGACCCCGGGGCAGGGCTTCGAGGCGGGCCGGCGGGAGCCGGTTCCCAGCACGGGCAGCACCACGAATCCTGGGCAGACGGGGCGTACCGGCACGACGCCGGGACGCTCGAATCCCTAGTCGAGGTTCGAACATAGGAAAACCCCCCACAAGGGGGCGGCACCGCGGAGGTGTAGGCCGGACGGCAAGGGCTCAGGCTCGGCCGTATGCGAACTACACCTTTCGCGGGCCTTTTTTTTCGGTCCAAATCCGCATGCTATCCTGATCGGATGCAACGCCCCTCCGCACGCGACCTGATCCGCGCCGCAGGCGTCGCGGCCCTGTACTACGGGGCGGGGAGGCTGGGCCTTGCGCTCGCGTCGGTCAACTCCAGCGCGACGGCGGTCTGGCCTCCCACAGGCATCGCGATCGCGGCCCTCCTCGTCTTCGGTTACCGCATGTGGCCCGCAATTCTCGCGGCCGCCCTCCTGGTGAACGTTCCGGTGTCGGGAGCCGGCGTCGTGTCGGCCGCCATCGCCGCCGGGAATACCCTCGAGGCGCTCGCCGGAGCCTGGCTCGTGCATCGCTTCGCCGGAGGAGCCGCCGCTTTCGAGGAGCCGCGCCGGATCTTCGCCTTCGCCGGGATGGCGCTCCTGGCCACGGCGGTGAGCCCCACCGTCGGCGTGACCGCGGTGGCGGGCGCCGGCGCCGTTCCGTGGAGCGGGTACGGGCCGATGTGGCTCACCTGGTGGCTCGGCGACCTCTCGGGCGCGCTCGTCGTGGCTCCGTTCCTGATTCTCTGGCTCTCGCGTCCCCGCGTCCGGTGGAAGCTGCGCCGCTCCGGGGAAGCCCTCGCTCTGTTCGCGTCGCTCATCCTCATCGCGTCGCTCGTGTTCGGGGGCGCCTCCAGCTTCCCGGGAGGGGCGCCTCCCCTCGAGTTCCTCTGCGTTCCCGTGCTGGTCTGGGCGGCGTTCCGATTCTCGCAGCGTGAGGCGTCGACGGCGACGGTGCTGCTGTCGGGGATCGCGATCCTGGGCACCCTTCGCGGCGCCGGACCCTTCGCCCGCGCCGACGTGAACCAGTCGCTGCTCCTCCTGCAGTCCTACACCTCGGTCTCCGCGGTGCTCGTGCTCGCTGTCACGGCGGCGCTCACCGGGCGCCGGCGCGACGAGGCGGGCGTGCGCCGGCTGGCCGGGGAGCTGGAGCGCCGCGTCGAGGCCCGCACCGCCGAGCTGAAGCGCGCGGTGCAGACCCTGCGCGAGGAGGCGCGCGAGCGCGAGCGGGCCCAAGAGGCGCTGGGAACGAGCGAGGCGCGGCTTCGCGAAGCGCAGCGGGTCGCGCGCGTGGGGAGCTGGGAGTGGGACATCGAGCGGGACTCGCTCTGGTGGTCGGAAGAGCTGTACGGGATCTACGGCGTGGATTCCGCCTCCTTCCCCGCCACCCTGGAGTCCTTCATCGCGCTCGTGCATCCCGAGGACCGGCCCCTGGTCCGGCGGGTGATCGAGGCGGCCCACCGGAACCGGCAGCCGTTCAAGATCGAGCACCGCATCGTGCGCCCCGATCAGACGGTGCTCACCATGAGCGCGCGCGGCCGCGTGGTCACCGACGAGCAGGGGCGGGCAGTGCGGATGCTCGGCACCGGACAGGACGTGACTGACGAGAAGCGGGCCGAGGAGGAGCGCTCGCACCTCCTGGTGGAGCGCGAGGCACGGCGCCAGGCGGAGGAAGCGAACCGGCTCAAGGACGAGTTCCTGGCCACCCTCTCCCACGAGCTGCGGACGCCGCTCAACGCGATCGTGGGCTGGGCCAACCTGCTCCGCGAGGGGAACCTGGATCCCGCCACGACGACCCGCGCGGTGGAGACGATCAGCCGCAACGCCCAGATCCAGAGCCGACTCATCTCCGACATCCTCGACATCTCCCGGCTCATCGCGGGCCAGCTGGACTTCAAGCTCCAGATGGTGAGCCTCGAGAACGTGATCGAGGGGGCGCTCGACACCATGCGCCCCGCGGCGGAGGCGAACGGGGTGCGCCTCGAGGCGAATCTCGCTCCCGGGATCGGCTCGGTGCTCGGAAGCCCCGACCGCCTGCAGCAGGTCGTCTGGAACCTTCTCTCAAACGCGATCAAGTTCACGCCGAAGGGGGGACGCGTCTGGATCGTTCTCGCCGCGCGCGAGTCGAGCGCCGTCATCCGCGTGGAGGACGAGGGGATCGGCATCGATCCCGACTTCCTGCCGCACGTCTTCGAGCGCTTCCGGCAGAAGAATCCTTCCAGCTCGCGGCGGCACGGCGGCCTGGGGCTGGGGCTCGCGATCGCGCGGCACATCGTCGAATTCCACGGCGGCACGATCACGGCGGAGAACCGCGAGAGCGGGCGGGGCGCGCGGTTCGTCGTGACGATGCCGCTCGTGGAAGCGACCGAGGCGGCCCGTCCCGGTGAAGGCGACGCCGCGGGGCGGAGCGCCGCGGGCGCCGATCGACGCCCCGCGCCGTCCGGCGCGCCGCGCGCCGCCGCGCCGGCCGAAGGCGCGGAGGCGGAGCCCGCGCCGAACCCGCTCGCGGGGGTGCGCGCGCTCCTCGTCGAAGACGAGGCCGACTCGAGGGAGCTCCTGGCGCGGCTCCTCACGAGCTGCGGCGCCGAGGTGCGGGTCGCGGGCAGCGCGGCCGAGGCGCTGGGGCTTCTGGTCCGCGAGCACCCCAACCTCCTGATCAGCGACATCGCGATGCCCGGTGAGACCGGCTACGACCTGATCGAGCGCGTTCGCGCGCTCCCTCCCGAGGCCGGCGGCCGGATCCCCGCGATCGCGGTGACCGCCTACACCGGCGCGGAGGACGCGCGCCGCGCGCTCCGCTCGGGCTATCAGGCCCATCTCTCGAAACCGGTCCAGCTGCGGGAGCTGGTGCGCCTGGTGGCGGATCTCAGGGACGGCTCTTCGCTCCCGCTCGAATCCCCCGGACCCTCGGGACCGCATGGCCGCTGACGGAAGGGGGCGTGTCGCGCGGACGGGCGAGCCGCTCGGCCTGATGGGCGTGTTCGCCCATCCCGACGACGAAACGCTGGGCGTGGGCGGCGTCTTCGCGCGCTATGCCGCCGAAGGGGTACGGACCTCCCTGGTCACGGCGACGCGGGGCGACCGCGGCCGCTTCCGCGGCATTCGCCACGGGGAGGGTCCGGAGCATCCCGGTCCCGAGGCGCTCGCGCTGATCCGCGAGCAGGAGCTGCGCGCCGCGTCGCGCGTGCTCGGGATCGAAGACGTCACGCTTCTCGACTACGGCGACGGCCGCCTGGATGAAGCCGACCCGCGGGAGGCGGTGGCGCGGATCGCGGCGGAGATCCGCCGCGTCCGGCCGCACGTGGTGCTCACGTTCGCTCCGGACGGAGCGTACGGACATCCGGATCACATCGCGATCTGCCAGCTCGCCACCGCATCGGTCGTCGCGGCCGCCTCGGGGGACGCGCCGCACACCGTCTCCAAGCTCTACTACATGGCGACGACCCAGGCGCGCTGGGACGCCTACCAGGCGGCGTTCAAGAAGCTCGTGTCGCTGGTGGACGGCGTGGAACGCCAGGCGCAGCCGTGGCCGGAGTGGATGGTCACGACCACCGTGGACACGCGCGAGCAGTGGCCCACCGTGTGGCGCGCCGTCGTCTGCCACGACTCGCAGGTGGGAGGCTACGAGAAGCTGAGGCATCTCGCGCCGGAGCACCACGAAGCGCTATGGGGCCGCCAGCAGTTCTATCGTGTTCTGAGCGTCGTGAACGGAGGCCGCGGCATGGAAACCGATCTCTTCGAGGGGTTGCGATGACGACGAAGACGGATGGAGGCGCCGCGTCCGCCGGCGCGAATCAGGCGGCGCGACGGCAGGCGCCGCTCGCGATGGATGCCGAGGCGTTCCGCGCGGCGGGGCACCGCCTGGTGGACCGCGTGTCCGATCTCCTCGCCTCGGTGCCGGAGCGGCCGGTGACGCGCGGCGAGGCGCCCTCCGGCGTGCGGGCCGCGCTCGACCTGAACGGGTCCCTGCCGGAGGAGGGTTGCGATCCGGAGGCGCTGCTCACGACCACGGCCGGGCTCCTCTTCGACCACTCGCTCTTCAACGGCCATCCGCGGTTCTTCGGCTACATCACGTCGCCCCCGGCGCCGGTGGGCATCCTGGGCGAGATGCTCGCGGCGGCGGTGAACGCGAACGCCGGCGCCTGGATCCTCGCGCCAGCAGCCACGGAGATCGAGACCCAGACGATCCGCTGGATCGCGGAGCTGATCGGCTACCCCGCGTCGGCGGGCGGGATTCTCGTGAGCGGCGGCAACATGGCGAACTTCGTCGGCTTCTTCGCCGCGCGCGCCGCCCAGGCGCCCTGGCCCGTTCGCGAGAAGGGCGCCGCGGGCGGACCGCCGCTTCGCGCCTACGGCTCGGCCGAGACGCACACCTGGATCCAGAAAGCGGCCGACCTGGCGGGCCTGGGCACCGAGTCGGTGCGGTGGATCGAGACCGACGGCGCGATGCGGATGCGCGTGGACGCGCTGCGCCGGAAGATCCGCGAGGACCGGGAGCGGGGCGACGTGCCGTTCCTGGTGGTCGGCACCGCCGGGAGCGTGGGGACCGGCGCGGTGGATCCGCTCCCCGAGATCGCGGCGCTCTGCCGCGAGGAGAAGGTGTGGTTCCACGTGGACGGCGCCTACGGCGGACTCGCCGCCGCGGTGCCCGAGGCGCCCGAGGATCTCCGCGGGCTCGCTCTGGCGGACTCGGTCGCCGTCGATCCGCACAAGTGGCTCTACGCGCCGATCGAGGCGGGGTGCGCGCTGGTGCGCGATCCCGCGCGGCTGCGGGCGGCGTTCGCGTACCACCCGCCCTACTACCGCTTCGGTGAAGAGGGACTGAACTACGTCGAGTACGGTCCTCAGAACTCGCGCGGGTTCCGCGCGCTCAAAGTGTGGCTGGCCCTGCGGCACGCCGGCGCCCGCGGCTACCGCGCCATGATCGCCGAGGACATGCGCCTCTCGCGCGTGATGGCCGAGCGGGTGGACGCCGAGCCCGACCTGGAGCGCTTCACGCAGTCCTTGAGCATCACGACGTTTCGTTTCCTGCCCCGCGATCTGCGCGAGCGGCGGGGGGAGGCGGATGTTGCGGAGTATCTCGACCGGCTGAACCAGGACCTGCTGGACCGCATCCAGAACGGCGGAGAGTGCTTCGTGTCGAACGCCGTGATCGGCGGCCGCTATGTGCTGCGCGCCTGCATCGTGAACTTCCATACGGGGGAAGCGGACGTCGCGGCGGTTCCGGTGATCGTCGCGCGGGTGGGGCGCGAAGTGGACGCGGCGCTCCGTCCCGCCGCCCTCCGCGCCGCGCGGAGCTGAAGGGCGCCGCGGCGGCCGCGCGCTAGCGGAAGCGGACGGGCAGCCGCACCGACGCCGCGTGCTCCGGCAGGTCGGAGGGATTGCTCCGCTCGAGGATGAGCGTGCCCTCCTCGGTGTCGGGAGGCTCGAAGTCCAGGGTGAGGGAGAAGGGAACGTACTCGGGCGTCATCCAGTCGCCGGTCGCGCGCGCCACGCCCCGGGCCACGACCGAATCGCGCGCGTCCAGCAGCCGCACCGGGAACTCCGCCTCGAAGAACCACGATCCGCGCGCGCGTCCGGCGATCCAGAGCGGGCTCTGGGCGATCTGGTTCGGCCGGGGCGTGTCGAGGAGCACCGGGCCGAGGCGCGTGGCGCCGTCCTCGCCCGGCGAATCGGCGGCCGGCTCCTCGCCGCCCACCGGGATCCCGCCCGTCATCACCGCCCCCGAGTCGATCCCGTAGGGCGGCTGCCGCGGAGGCGGAGCGGCGAGGCTCTCGGCGATGCTCGCCGCGCTGGAATCGACCAGGTACCCGGCGTCGGGATTCGCCGCGTCCTGATCCCGCGGCAGCGGTCGCAGCGCGAAGTAGCCGAAGCCGGCGCCGGCCAGGAGGGCCGTGACCCCGGCAATCCACCAGATCCGCTGCGCGCGGCTCATGGAGCCGCTCAGGCCACCAACACGCGGCGCCGCGCCGCGGCGGGGATGCGCGGCTCCGGCGTGAGGATGCCGTCCAGGTTCAGGGGGTCGGCGGCCGCGACACGCACGCCGGCGCCGGAGCCGGCGTCGGAGCGGCGCAGGCGGCGCAGGAGATCCACCGCCTCCGGCAGCGCGTATTGCTCGCCCGCGAAGCGCTGCACGAAGCGTCCGCCGCGCACATCTCCGCGCAGCTCCCACAGACGGTAGACGCGCACCAGCTCCCGCCACCGGACCGGAAGGCGTTCCCGGTCGAGCAGGCGGCGGAAGATCACGCCGTAGCGATCGATCAGGCGGCGGGCGAGGAACTCGATCTCCGCTTCCGCCGCGAGCGTGAAGGGCGCACCCGCGGCGAGCCGCCCCGCGGCAACGGGGTCATCGCCGGCTTCCCGAGGAACGCGCAGCACGGTCCACCGTCCCGGCGGCGCGAAGCGAGCGCGCTTCAAGGCGCCGCGCCGGCGGCTGGGCGGCGTGATCAGGCGGCGAAGCCCGCTCCAGGAATCGCACGTGACGAGCCCGCGGCCGATCAGCTCGGCGATCCCCATTTCGACATGGGCAGGGAGGAGGCCGGAGTGCCGCTCCAGGTCCTGCGCGAAGGAGGCCCCACGCGCCGCCAGAACCGAGAGGAGAACGTCGGCGTAGGTCGAGATCTCGCGCGGATCGATCTCGCCCTCCGCCGTGCCGACGGCCTCGCCATCGTCGGCGGGGGCGGGCGCCCGCGCCGCGGCGGGTGCCGCGAGCGAGAGCCAGAGGTCCAGCTCCTCGCGCGGCAGGAGCGCGACCGGCGTCGAGCGGATCGGCGAGCGTCCGCCGCCCCAGAGCCGCCCCCATGCCAGCTCTCCCGACAGGGTCGCCTGGTCCAGCCATTCCTGGCGGTAACCCTCCACGCGGGCGGGGAGGACGCTCGATTCCCAGGCCGCGGCCGGGATCTCGAACCCGGCGAGCTGTCGCGCAACTTCCACCACGCCGCGCGGGCCCTCGACTCGGTACCCCTCGGCCGCGTGCTGCCAGCAGGCGAGGAACCGCCAGAACCCGGCCGCGGTGACCGGCTCGATCTCGCGCCGCAGCCGTTCCAGGGTCTCGCGATGGATGCGCGCGAGGAGCCTCCGGTCGCACCACGCCTGGCGCCCGTCGAGCCGGCAGCGGAGCACGCGCCCTTCGACCTCGAGCGCCAGTAGATATTCTTCCGCCGAAGGCGGAAGAAAGCCCTCGCCCGCGCCCACGAACACGGGCCCAAGCGCCTCGAGCCGCCCGCGCAGCACCGTCTTCGGATCCGTCGGCGCCTCGACCGCGCGCCAACGGGCCTCCTCCCCCGCCGGCGCGTCGCGCAGCACGCGCCGCTGCGACGCCAGCTCCTCGATCCACGGCATCCAGCCGGAAATCTCCGCCTCCCGCTCCGTCACGTACCCCATCCAGAGAAGCGCCTCGTGCACCTCCTCGGCGTTCTCGGGGTCGGGCCATGCCTGCTCGCGCACGCGCGCCACGGCGTCGGGGTCGAGCGCGCCCAGCGTGTCGGCGGTCTCGGGATCCAGGAAGCGGCGCGAGCTGACCGCCTGCGTGCGGCGCTCTTCGAGCGGCGCGTCGTCGAGGAAGGCGTAGGGCGCCGCGTTCAGGATGCCGCGCGCGAACGCCGAGGGTTCGGGCGTATCCACGGCGACGCGCTCGATCGCGCCGGAGCGGAGTCCGCGCAAGAGCTCGAGGAAGCCGTCGGCATCCATCGCCTCCGTCAAGCAGTCCTCGATGGTCTGGCGCACGATCGGGTGCTCCCACGGCACCGGCAGCTCGCCGGGAGGAAGCGTCTCGGGGCAGGCGAGAACCTGGGGGAACGCCTGGATCAGCGCGTCCTCGGCCCGCATGCGCAGGAGCGGCGTCGGGACCCTCTTGCCGCCGCCCTGCGTGCGCGAGAGGAGGAGCGCGCGGGTCAGGTTCCAACGCCATCGCGTGCCGAACATCGGCTGGTCCAGGAGCGCCTGCACCAGGAGGTCGCGCGCGGTCGCCGGGTGCAGGAACTGGAAGACGTCGTCGAGCGGGAAGCTGTGATGCGGCCCCAGCGAGATGACGATCGCCTCCTCGTTGGCCGCGGCCTGCAGCTCGAAGCCGAAGCCCCGGCAGAAGCGTTTGCGGAGCGCGAGCCCCCAGGCGCGGTTGATCCGGCCGCCGAAGGGCGCGTGCACGACCAGCTGCATCCCCCCCGACTCGTCGAAGAAGCGCTCGAGCACGACCCGCTCCGGGGTGGGGATCGCGCCCAGCGACCGCTCTCCTTCGCGGAGATAGTCGGAGAGCTGCGTCGCCGCCTCGGCCGAGAGCCCGAGGTCGTTCGTGAGCCACGCGGCGTCGCGCCCGCGGACCCGCACGCGTCCGACCGCCGCCGCCAGCTCGCGCGTGCGCGCCGGAGCCTCCCCCAGCCAGAAGGGGAGGGTCGGCGGAGCGCCGTGCGCGTCGGCCACGCGCACGATGCCGGGCTCCACGCGGAGCACCTGCCAGGAGGCGTTGCCGAGCTGGAAGACGTCCCCGCCGTTCGACTCCACGGCGAAGTCCTCGTCCAGGGTGCCGACGAACGTGCCCTCCGGCTCGACCACCACGCGGTACTGGCCGGTGTCGGGAATCGCGCCCCCCGACGTCAGCGCCGTGATCGAGGCGCGCCGGGTGGCGCGGAGCTTCCCGTTCACGCCGTCGCGATGGAGCAGCGCGGCGCGCCCCGCGGTGTGGAGGCGCACGACGTCGTCGAATTCCGCGCGCGCCAGGTCCTGGTAGGGCCACGCGCGCCGGAGCGTGTCGTAGAGCCGCTCCTCCTCCCAGGTCTCGGGAACGCAGGAGGCGACGATCTGCTGCGCCAGGATGTCGAGCGAGCGGCGCGGCATGGGCGTGCGGTCCAGCTCGCCCGAGCGGATCGCTTCGAGCAGCGCCGCCGCCGTGACCAGCTCGTCCTGGGTCAGCGGGAAGATGCGCCCCTTGGGGACGCGGCCCAGGCCGTGTCCGCTCCGGCCCACGCGCTGCAGGAAGACCGAGATCGCGGGCGTCACGCCGATCTGGATCGCGAGGTCCACGTCGCCGATGTCGATCCCCAGCTCGAGGGAGGCCGTGGCGACCAGCGCGCGGAGCGAGCCCTGCTTCAGCCGCCGCTCGGCGTCCAGGCGCCGCTCGCGCGAAAGGCTCCCGTGGTGGCTGGTCACCTGCTCTTCGCCGAGAACCTTGGTGAGGCGGGCCGCGATGCGCTCGGCCAGCTTCCGCGTGTTCACGAAGACGAGCGTCGTCCGATGCTCGCCGATCAGCTCGCCCATCCGCTTCGTGATGTCGTCCCACGTTTCATGCGAGCAGACCGTGGCGAGCGGCGCGTCCGGAAGCTCGATGCCCAGGTCCAGCGCACGCCGGTGGCCGGTGTCCACGATGGCGCAGTCGCGCCCCACGCCCACGAGGAGCTCCGCCACGTCGGTGACCGGCTTCTGCGTCGCCGAGAGCCCGATCCGCTGGATCGGCCCACCGGCCAGCGCTTCCAGCCGCTCCAGCGAGAGCGCGAGATGGGCGCCGCGCTTCGAGCCCGCGACGGCGTGGATCTCGTCCACGATCACGGTACGCACCGTGCGCAGCAGGGAACGTCCCCCGGCGCTCGTGAGGAGGATGTAGAGCGATTCGGGGGTCGTGACCAGCACGTGCGGCGGGCGCCGTCCCATCGAGGCGCGCTCGCTGGCGGGGGTGTCGCCGGTGCGCACCAGGACGCGGACGGCCGCGCACTCGGGGTCCAGGAGCGTGAGCTCGGCGAGCGGCGCCTGGAGGTTCTTCTGCACGTCGTTGCTCAGCGCCTTGAGCGGCGAGACGTAGAGGACCTGGGTTTCGTCAGGCAGCGCGCCGCCCTGGCGGAGGAGGCCGTCCAGGGCCCAGAGGAACGCGGCGAGCGTCTTGCCCGAACCGGTCGGCGCCGCGATCAGGGTGTGCGCGCCGGAGCGGATCCGCGGCCACCCCTCGGCCTGCGCCGGGGAGGGGACGCCGATCCGCTCGCGGACCCATCGCGCGACCGTGGGATGGAAGCCGTCGAGGGGATCGCCCAGGCGATCGCGATCGCGGGCCTCTTCGGGCGTGGCCCCGTTTCGGTCAGCCATGGATCAGGCCCGCCACGATCTTCAAGTCCGCGACGAAGCGCGCCATCTCCCGCCGGCGCTCGTCGGAGCCGCGCTGGCGGAGGATGGAGGAGGGGTGCACGGTGGCGACCGTCCGCGGCGCGAGCGCTGTCGGCACGATGCGCCCGCGCATGGCGGTCACCTTGAAGTCGCGCGCGACGATCGCCTGAGCCGCGGTCGCCCCCAGGCAGACGAGCACGTCCGGACGGATCAGCTCCATCTCGCGCTCCAACCAGGGAAGGCATGCCGCGATCTCTCTCGCGCTCGGCTTCTTGTGCTTCCGCCGCTTCCCCTGCGGCTCCCACTTGAAGTGCTTGACCACGTTCGTGACGTAGGTCTCGTCGCGCGCGATCCGGGCCGCTTCGAGCGCTTCGTCCAGCACGCGGCCGGCCGGTCCCACGAAGGGATGGCCCGCGAGGTCCTCGTCGTTGCCCGGGACCTCGCCGACCAGGACGACCCGCGCCGTGCGCGGCCCCTCGCCAAAGACGGTCTGCGTCGCGTTCCGGTAGAGCGGACAGCCGCGGCAGCCGCGAGCCGCCTCGCGCAGCGAGGCCATCGTGAGACGCGCGGGAAGGAACTCGAGGGCGCTGGCGCCGGTGGTGGAACGCGGTGTCATGGGAGAATTGTACCCCGGCCGGCGGGGCTCGAGCCATGCGGCGGAGCGTGCCGTGACACGCGGCCGCGTCGAGCGGCCGCGCGCCCGGCCCGCCTCACGTGCTCTTGACTTCGAACTCCTTCGTCGCGGCAGAGGTGCCGTTCACGAAGACCTCGACCTTGTACTTCCCGACGGGGAAGCCGTCCGGCTTCGAGACGTGGAACTCGGTCACCGCCTGCCCGCTGGGGGCGATCGTCCGGGTCGATTCGTCCACGACCTGGCCGTCCTGGTACGTGAACCGCGTCTTGAGCTCGGCCGAAGGGGCCGACCCGTTGGTCACGACCGATGCGTAGATCGTCTGGTTCGGCAGGAACGTGTTCGTCTGGGTGGCCACGGTGTTGTCATTGGCGAGGCTCGTCCCGAGGTCGACGCGCGCCACCTGAACGCCCTGGGCCGAGGGAGTGGTCCCCTCCGTGCCCGAAGTGCTCGAGGTCTGGGTTCCGTTCTTCTGGCAGGCGCCGGTGAAGGCCGCAACCGTCAGGCAGAGCGCGACGGCGGCGGCACGGTGATCGAATCGCATACGTCCTCCTTCACGTGGGGTGCTAGGGAAGCCGCAGGGTCCAGCCCGGCTCGATGTGGTCCGGATCGTGGATGCGGTCCTTGTTCGCTTCGTAAATCTTGTGCCACTGGCCGGCATCGCCGTAGTGATGCCGGGCGATCTTGGAGAGCGAGTCTCCGGGCTTGACGACGTACGTGGCTCCCGCGCCGCCGTCCTGAGCGGGCGATGGCGCGGTCGACGACGATCCGCTCTGCACGTTGGAGAAATCGGGCCGGGATTGTTTCTTGTCATCCGCCATGGCGGCACCTCGAATGGGGATAGGTCGACTTCCGCCCCCGCAGACGCGGGACCGCGAAAGCCTGCATCCCCCATGCCACCCGGGCGCCGGGGCGTCCCTTCGGGAACCGCTGCCGGGCGGGGGCGGCCCTGGGCACGCATGATGCGATCGCTCCCGGGCCATGATCCTGATCGTGGGCGCCCACCCGGGCGACGAGTCGGCCGGCGCCTCGTCCGTTCTCTTTTCTCCCGACGACGTCTCGGTCCTCCACGCGACCGACGGCGCGCCGCGCGACCCCGCCGAGGCGCGAGCCAACGGGTTCGAGACCCGTGAAGCCTATGCGGCGGCGCGCGAGGCCGAGGCGCGGGCGGCGCTCGCGTTCGCGGGGATCCCGCCTTCGCGCCGCGTGACGCTGGGACAGATCGGGCGGGAAGCTTCCCTTCACCTCGCGGCGCTGACGCGGGCGGTCCTGGCGACGATCGAGCGGCTGCGCCCCGAAGTCCTTCTCACGCACGCCTACGAGGGGGGGCACCCGGACCACGACGCCGTCGCGTTCGCCACGCATGCCGCCGTGGCGCTGCGGCGCGCCTCCGGCTCGCCGGTCCCAGCCCTCTCGGAGATGGCCTCCTATCATCGGGGCCCCGGCGGAGGCTTCGAGTCGGGGGTCTTCCTGGGCGGTGCCGCGCCCGAAGACATCGTGCGCCGGCTGGACGCCGCCGCGCGCGCCCGCAAGTTGCAGCTCCTCGCGCGCTATCGAACTCAGTGGAGCTTCCTGCGACGGTTCCGCGTCGAGGAGGAGCGCTTCCGTCCCGCCCCTTTCTACGATTTCACGCGGCCGCCGCACGCCGGCCGCCTCTGGTACGAGCCCTTTCCCTGGGGCATGAGCGCGGCGCGGTTCGGAGATCTGGTGCGCTACGCGCTGCTGGAGCTGGGGCTCCGCCAGGCGGCCGAGCCCGTATCCAGCACGTCGTGATTCGTCATCGCGCGGCACCCGCCGGATCGGCGACGAGGCAGCGAGTCAGCTGAGCGCGCCAGCGCTCTCGCGCGAGCTCGAGACGCGCGCGCTCGGGCGCACCCCGTTCCACCTCCGCGAAGAACGCGGTCTGGCCGGCGCGGTGCGCGGCGAATGCGGTGCGGTAGGCGTGAAGCGTGGCGGGCGCCGGCGGCGGTCCACCGGCATCGCCGTAGCCGCGGAGCATCGCCTCGGCCTGCGCCCCATGTAGATCCCATTCCTCCAGCGCTCCGGCGAGATCCCAGATCACCGGCTGCGGCCCCGTCCAGGTGTGGTCCACGTCGTGTCCGCCGACGTCGGTCTTCACGATGGCCCCCGACCGGGAGCGGATCCACTCATGGGGCGCCAGATGGCCGTCGCCGGCTCCGGGCGCGCTTGGCTCGTCGCGGCCCTTCCGAAACTCGGCCTCGGCCGCGCGGACCGCCTCGTTGCCGAGGATCTCCCCGGCGTTGGCGCGCAGCATTGCCGCCGTCCGCTCGCGCGCTTCGTGGGAGGCTTCGGGGGAAAGCGGCGGAAGGGCCGCCCGCGCGATGTAGGCGCCCATCCGGACCAGGAAGGGGAGCGAGGCGTCCTGGATGCCGAGAGGACGGCCGTCCACCCACTCCCAGGCCACGAAGCCGTGCATCTCGCCGAGCAGGCGCGGAGCGAACCCGAGCGCCGCGAGGGGAGCGGACCGCCGCGCGATCTGAGCCGCCAGCGTGCGCTCCATCCCCGGGGCGGTCGCGTGCCCGCAGAACTTGAAGAGCACGCGGCCCCCGTCCTGCGAGGCGCAGAGAAGCTTGGGGCGCTCGAGCGGGCGCAGCACCGCGGGCCACGCCCGCTCCCCGCCGTAATGGGCTGCGCGCCACATGCCGCCGCCCACCTCGGTGACGCGGACGAGATCGCCGAAGGCCGTTCGCACTCCGGTCCAGAGCTCCTCGGCCAGTGTCCGCTCGCCGAACCGCTGCGGCGAATCCATCGCCGGGTAGGAGCGGAAGGATCGCCAGCGGGAGCGCGCCTCCGCCGGCGCGCCTCCCGGGCCGTTGCCATGCGCCGGGAAGAGGGCGATATCATCGATGCCGGTCCGCCGCATGGCCTCGGCGGCCGCGAGCATCGAGGAGCCGGACAGGCCGGGACCCTCGTCCACGACGATCCCGAAGGGCGCCCCGGGTAGCGGGACTTCCAGACGGCGCTCGAGGGGCTGGCCCGACGGGCGCACGGTGATCCGCTTGGCGCGGAATCCACGCGCCCTCAGCGTGGCCATGACGACCGCCGACAGCGTCGTCCCGATGGTTCGGATCCCAACCACGAGAACGCGCCGGTCGGGAGCGTTCTCGTGCTCGAGCGCCCAGCGGAGCGCCTGGTCCCGATAGGACTGCGGCATGAGGCCATAGAACGCGAAACCCTCGGGCACCTTCACGTCGACGGTGCCGCAGCGCCTGCGCAGCGGGGCGAGCGCGCGGCAGGAGGCGCCGACCGCCCGCGCCGCCTCCCCGGGCGTACCCGAGAAGGAGCGGTCGAAGGCCGTCGCGGCCAGGGTCGTGACACGGCGAGCGGCGGCCAGGTCGCGCGATCGAGCGCGTAGCGTTCCGACCTCCTCGGAGTCATCGAAGAGGGCCTGCTCGAGCTCGCCCGCGCGCTCGACCAGTCCGCGCACGCGCGCCGGCCGGAGGTCCGCGGTTTGGGCCTGCTCGAGCATGAGGTTCAGCGTTTCGACGCAGCGCTCGAGCGGCTCCCGGCGCGAGGGATCTCCGTAGACGATCATCGCGCGACTTCCGGCGCCGCCGGCGCGGCGCTTCCGTTGAGCGAAGCCGGGTTCTCGAGTGTCTCGAAAACCGGAGGCGCGTCGTTCAGACGGACCAAGGTGGCTCCGTCCGCGGCCAGAACGGCGCCGTCGCTGTGGCGCTCGCGCTGGCGCTCGAGCGCGGCCACCGCCCGCACCTGCGTCTGGAGCATCGTCTCGCCGCCGGGAACGGGGGTCACGCTGCGGCACGTGTTGAACGCCCGCCAGGCGGGAACCGCCTCGAGCTCTTCGAAGGAGCGCCCGGTCCACTCGCCGAAGGACATCTCGCCCAGCGCGGGTTCGATCTCGGGCGCCAGCCCAAGCGCCGTCGCGATCGGGCCGGCGGTCTCGAGGCTCCTTTCGAGCGGACTCGTGACGAGGGCGTCCACGGGCACCGACTGGAATCGCTCGCGGAGCCAGTCGGCTTCGCGGCGGCCGCGCGCGTTCAGGTGCACCCCGGGCATGCGGCCCGCGAGAACGCGGCCGAGCAGGTCGTGCGAGGCATGGCGAACGAGGTAGAAGCGGGTCATCCGGCGGGGTGCAGCATCGGACGTGCCCCGATCGAGGCACCCCGTAAGTCATAACTTCACAAGCACATAGGTTTTGGGAGGGCGGGTCGCCCGCGGGCAATTCTACAAGGTCGTGAAAAGCGTTCTCATTGAACCGCCCAGCCCTGCCGACCGTCTATACTAGTACGGCGCCACCGCGCCGTCCCGCGTCCTAAATCCCGATTTTCGAGGTGGTTCCATGGCTCTTCGCAGACGATCGTTCCATGCACTTTATCTCTCGTTGCTCCTGGCCGCCGTGGCTGTTTTCGGCTTCGTCGCTGCCGGCCGGGCCAACAGCGGCTTGCCGGCATCGTCCAGGATGCTTGCATCCCTGCCTGGAACCGACCCCACCGACGCGGCTCAGCCCGCGGTTATGGGGCCGGCCGAGACGCGAACCGTTCCCGCATCCTGGCTCGGCCATTCGGGCCGGCTCCGCGCGGTCATCGACACGCCGGTCTCGTTGGAGTCGCAGCTGATCGCCGATTCGATCCAGGCCGCGAACCTGACGCCCGGACTGCACGATCTCGGCATCGTCACGCCGGACGGCGACGCCTTCTACGTGGTGTCGCTGCTGCCCTACGCAACCAAGGAAGGGAAGCGCCTGAACGGCTATTACGTCGGGGACTGGCCGCAGGGGGCCCCGACGGGGCGCTACGCGCCGCCCGCCGGGTTCATCGAGGTGACGCCCGAGAACGAAGCGACGCCCGTCTCGCAGAGCTTCAAGCTTCAAGACTTCCTCACCCACGACCAGCAGGGTGTGTGGCCCAAGGTCCTGGTGCTGAAGCCGAAGCTGGTCGACAAGCTCGAGCTGATTTCGGCGGCTCTGGCGGAGCGCGGACTGCCCAGCCATCTCCACGTGATGTCGGGATTCCGGACGCCGCAGTACAACGAGCAGGGTGTGGGGCCCAAGGGCGGCCGCGCCAGCTTGAGCCGGCACATGTACGGCGACGCCTCGGACGTGTTCGTGGATGAGAACGGCGACGGGATGATGGACGACCTGAATGGAGACGGAAGGACGACGGTCGCGGACGCCCGGGTTCTCTTCCAGGTGGCCGAGAGCGTCGAAGCGGCCCACCCCGACCTGATCGGGGGACTCTCGCCCTATCCTTCCAACGGCGTCCACGGACCCTTCGTGCACGTGGACACGCGAGGCTTCAAGGCGCGCTGGTAGTCTTCAAGCGCGTTCCTCTCCGGCCGTACGACTTCCCGGCGCGGGGGCTCAGGCCCTCGCGCCGCTCAGTTCCGGAAGCGCTTCCTCGATCACGGCAGCGGTGAGCCGCGTCCAGTCGGGCGCGCCCACGCCGCCGTTCTTCGTTTTCTCGTCGGCGGCCAGGCGCAGCAGGGCCGAGGACGTGTAGGCGGCCAGGCGGTTCGGCCGGAGCACGCCGCCGCCGAGATATCCGGCGCGCAGCGCCTCGGCCCGGGCCGGCGCCATCTTCGTCCCTCCGCCTCGCTTCAGATCCGAGAGCATCATGTGCGCGATCAGCGTGCCCAGGTCGAGCTCCGGCTCCGCGAACGACGCGTCGTCGAGGTCCACCACCGAGATCCCGTCGGAGCCGAAGATGACGTGCGTGGGGCGAAGCTGCCGGTGAACCATCGAGGGGCTGCGCGACACGCCCCCATCGTCGGCCAGCTCGGCCTTCAGCACGCCGGCTCCGTCGCGCAGCCGGTCAGCGGCGCGCGCGTCGATCCCGGACTGCCGGAGCCGCGTCACGACGTCGTCCAGGTTCTGCGCTTCCGACGCCGCATCCCATCGCCCGAACGAAGGGCGCTCGGTGCTGCGGGCCGAGGGTCCCGGCGAACGGATCGCGTGAAACGAAGCCAGGGCGCGGCCGAGCCGCTTCAGGCTGGCGGCGACGCGGCTCTCGATCGGATCTTCGAGCACGCCCGCGAGCGGACGCCCGTCCATGGTGGTCTGGAGCAGAAGCTTGTGCTCGCGCGCGTATCCCAGCGGCGTGGGAACCCGGATCTCGGGCGCGGCGGCGGCGCGGAGGAAACGGAGGACCGGAAGCATCCGGTCGCCCTCGCCGGAGCGATACTGCAGGCCATGCCACGTGACGTCGGAGAAGGGAGAGCCCGCGCGCCGCGCGCTCACGCGGAAGCGGAGCGTCCGGCGGTTGTCGGGCCGCTCGCTCAACACGTCGACCGAACGGACCTCCTGAACGGTCCAGCCGGAGTCGGAAATCGCGTTCTGGAGAATCCGCGCCGCGCGGCTCGGATCGAGGATGGGATCTCCGTGTCTCGTGTCCATCGGAGGCGACGCCGGCTCGCGCGAAGCGAAACCGCTGCTGCTGCTGATGTGGCTCATGGTGGCTCCGATCTGTCGAGCCCGGGTCGCGGGCGTCGGTCTTGGTGCGAGAAGAGCGAATGGGACTCGGAAGAGTGTCACAGCAATGCCCGTGCCATGATGTGTGGGTCCCCCATCCTTCGCATTGGCCTACGCTTCCGCCGCGCCCGCATCGTTTCGCGCGATCGCGGCTCCTCCGCCTTTTCTACAACTCTCCACGCGAACTGTCCCCGATCGAACACTCGCGCGATGCGTCTCGTCATGAACCAGGCATTTCGAATTCATCAGGAGATCCGTCGGGAGAATCAGGCAGAGGTGGCGGAGGCAAGGATTCTAGAGGGAGTCGCTGCCGCGCGGACCGGACCCGCGGGGCGTCCCGTCGCGACCCGGACAGTCGCCCCGGCGCCCGCGGGCCGGCCGCGCGAACGCGACGCTTCTCACCGAAGCATCGCGTATTCGGGCATCTCGCGTTCCAGCTCGTCGACGCGCGCCGCGCGCACGCGCGCCGCGATCCGTCCCGCGCCGTAGGCCACGGCGGTGGCGCCGAGGACTCCGGCGAGGAGTTGGAGCCCGGCGGGCATCGCCGGGACCGGATCGAAGACGCGATGGCGTCGGGAACCACGGAACTCGGAGACCTCGTCTTCGGCATCGTGCGGCTCTAGCCGGTTCAGCACCTCGCGCACGCCGCGAACGGAGGAGACCGCGCCGATCAGCGATTCCGCCTCTCCGCGCAGGATCGGTCCGTTCAGGACCACCGATCCGTCTCGCGCCTCCACGGACACCGCCCCCGGGTGCGTGACGTACCGGCACAGCTTGGCGCGCACGCGCTCGACGATCGCGTCATCCGGGCCCGATGGCGCGGCCGCGGCGGCTCGCGCGACGAGACCGCCGGCCCGGTTCCCCCGATTCTGAAGATCGTGCACCGCGTCATCGAGGAATGCGCGGCTGTCCCCGAGCGCACCCGTGATCTGGTCGCGAATTCGCGCGCGGCGCGTCCGGCCCCGCGAGGGATCGAGGAGGTACATGAGCCCCGCGCCCAGCACGAGGCCGCGATAGAAGTTTGGTGACCGGACCATGGATGCTCCCTCCCGTGGCGCACAACCGCGCTATACTTCGGCGCAGCAACAGGCATGCCGCGTCTTCCGACTCGAGGAGTCGCGGGGCGGCGCCTCGGCTTACACCCGCCGCGGTTTCACCACGGCGCGTGCTTTCTTGTAACATTGGCCTGCAACTTTCGGCCCGCAGCGAGGGCGTCGCATCGGCGCGGAGGTCCCGCTTGATTCGAATGACGGTGAAGGAGCGAAGCTGAGCCGGTCCGACGCGCGGAGCTTCTTCGACGGCCGGACCTTCGACGACTTCCTCTTCCGGCCCGGCAAAGGGCGCGTCGGCTCGCGGCGCGAGGTGCGCCTCACGGGTCGTTTCACGGGCGCCATCGCGCTCGAGCTGCCCATCGTCTCCGCCAACATGGACAGCGTCACCGAGGGCCCGATGGCGCGCGCGCTCGCGCTGGAGGGAGGCATCGGTGTCGTGCATCGCGCCCTCCCGATCGGAGAGCAGGCGGCCGAAATCGAGCGCGTCAAGCGGAGCCACGGCTGGGTGGTCGAAGAGCCGCTCTGCCTTCCTCGAGGCGCGAGCCTTCGGGAAGCGCGCGACGTGATCCGGCGGCACGGCATCACCGGGATCCTCATCGAAGAGGAGCGGGGGAGCCGCGCGCTCGCGGGACTCCTCTCCAACCGCGACATCCCGTGGGGGCCCGGGCACGAGGCCGAGCCGGTCGAGCGCTTCATGACCCCGTTCGACCGGCTGGTCACTGGCGCGCCGGGCATCGCGCTCGAAGAGGCGGAGCGCGTGCTCTACGAGCGGCGGATCGAGAAGCTCCCGCTGGTGGACGCGACGCGGAGGATCCGGGGCCTGATCACGAAGAGCGACATCCAGCTCGCGCGCGAGCGCCCCGAGTCCACCAAGGACGCCAAGGGGCGTCTCCGCGTCGCGGGCGCGATCGGAGCCCGGGGCGATTTCCTGGAGCGGGCGGAGGCGCTGCTCGACGCGGGCGCGGACGCCCTGGTCGTGGACATCGCGCACGGCCATTCCGAGGTGATGGAGCAGGCGGTGCAGGCCCTTCGGGCGCGGTTCGGCAGCGTCCCCGAGCTGGTCTGCGGCAACGTAGGCACGGCGGAGGGCGCGCGCTTCCTGCGGGACCTGGGCGCGGCGGCCGTGAAGGTCGGGATCGGGCCTGGGCGCGGCTGCCGCACGAGGCTCGAGACGGCGGCGGGGGTTCCGCAGCTCCAGGCGATCCATGAAGCGCGGATGGCCCTGGGCGAGGGAACGCCGATCATCGCCGACGGCGGCATAAGGCACGACAAGGATCTCTTCCTCGCGCTCGTCTGCGGCGCGGACGCGGTCATGCTGGGCAGCATGCTCTCGGGAACCGACGAAGCGCCCGGACGCGTAATTGAGGACCCATCGAGCCGAGAAAAGCGTAAAATATACCGTGGCATGACATCCCCCCAGGCGGTCTTCCAGGCGCTGTACGACGACACCGATCCGGTCGAGCTGGAACAGGCGCTCGACACTCCATCGGAAGGACAGGAAATCCAGGTGCCGTACCGCGGAGGCGTCCGCGACGTGCTTCATCGCGTCCGCGGCCACCTGCGCTCCGCGGTGAGCTACGCGGGAGAGGAATCGCTCGCCTGCGTTCGCGAGCGTGTCCTCGCCAACCCCTCGGACAATCTGATCGCCCTCTCCGCGGCGTCCCGCCGCGAATCCTTCGACCGCTAGCGACCGCTGGCAGGCAGGCTCACTCCTTGCGACTTACATCCATGGGTGGCCGGGCGCGCGTGCCCGCGCTCCCGCCTCCAGCCGGCGACGGCAGGGAACGGGCAGGTAGGCTGCACGACTCCAATGTCTTCCCGTTCACGAATCAGCGCCGCCGGGGATCGCCTCGGAGCGTACAGCCGTGTCCCGCGCGGGGCGGTTGGAACAGATTACAGGGGACCACGGTAGAGTCTTCCATCGCAGGGAAGGAGGCGACGATGGCTCAGATCGATCGCCGCAGCGAGACGGAGCAGGAAGAACAGCGACGGCTGGACGAGGAACGGCGTGTCCGTCAGGCCGAAACGGGGATGGGCCCGCGCCGCGAGACCAGCGAGGAATATCGCGAGCGCCGCCGTCGCATGGAGAGGGATCAGGGAGCCTGGCCGTACGCGGGGCCGTTGTCTGCAACCGGCTACCGACCGCCGGGCTATATGGGATATCCCGGCTACCCGAGCTATCCCTGGAGCCGTTTCTCCCACGGGATGGATCCCTCTTACGAAGACTGGCAGGGGCCCGGCTTCGGCACGCACACGCCGGGCGGCTGGGAGCCGCGCGTCGAGACCTTCCGCCGCGGGGACGACCTGATCGTCCGTGTGGAGCTGCCGGGGTGGGACAAGGACGAGGTGAGCGTGTTCGTCGAGGAGGAAGACCTGATCGTGGAAGGAGCGCGCGAGGAGGGCGCCGAAGGAGACCCGGTCCGTCGGGACGAGGAGCGCCGCAAGGATGAGCGGCGAGGCGAGTGGAGCGGCAGCCGCTACGCGGCCGAGCGCTTCTCCACGCGGGTTTCGCTGCCGGCGGGCGCCGATCCTGGCGACCTCAAGGCGAAGTTCAAGAACGGGGTTCTGGAAGTGAAGATTCCGATGCCGGAACGACGCACCGAGCGTCGGACGGTCAAGATCGACACCTGAGAGACGGGAGAGCCGGCGCCGCATCCAAGCTAAGGGATCCATGAAAATCGACCTCAATCGTTTTCGCGCGCCGCTCCGCTTCCAGGCAGGGGTGTTTCTCGACCGCAAGCTCTTCCGCGGCATGCCCGCGCCCAAGGCAGCCTCCGAGCCGGACCACGGCCGGAGGCTGCCGGCTCGGCTCTGGGCCGCCGCGGGCATCGGTCTCATCCTCTTTGCCCACTGGGAGATGTCGACGGCGGCCTTGGAGTCCCGCCTCTTCTCGTCGCTCGCTTCCCGGATGACCTACCGCGTGGAGCCGGGCAAGAGCCCACGGATCACCTTCCCGAAGTCGGGCCCGTTCGACACGCGGCTCGGCTACTCGCGCGTGCCCGAGTTCGCGAAGCGGCTCGAGTCGCGCGGCTTCGAATACCAGTCCCAGGCCCGCTTCACGAAGACCATGGCGCTGGTCGCCGATCTCGGAGTGCCGCCCCCCTATCCCGAGCCCCCGGTCGCCGGGCTGGTGATCGACGGCTCGGGCGGCGAGCCCCTCTACGACGCCATGGGAACCCGGCGCACGTTCGCGCGCTTCGAGCAGATCCCGCCGGACGTCGTGAAGAGCCTCCTTTTCATCGAAAACCGCGAGCTGGACCGCTTCGACAGCCCGTACGCCAATCCGGCCATCGACTGGAGCCGCTCGGCCAAGGCGATGGTCATCTACGCGGCCAGCCGCCTCGGCCTCCCCACGCCGGTCGAGGGCGGGAGCACGCTGGCCGTCCAGATGGAGAAGTACCGCCATTCGCCGAGCGGCCGGACCTCCGGGGCCGTGGAGAAGCTGCGCCAGATGATCGGCGCGAGCCTGCGCGTCTATCGCCAGGGACCGCGGACGGTCGAGGAGCGCCGGCGCATCGTGCTGGACTACGTGAACACGGTTCCGCTGGGCGGAACGCCCCGCTATGGCGAGGTCTTCGGCATGGACGAGGGACTGCGGGTCTGGTTCGGCACCGAGCCGGAGAAGGTTTACGCCGCGCTGGCCAAGCCGCGCGTCACCAAGGCGCGCGCGCGGGCGCTCAAGGAAGTGCTCGCGCTGGTCTGCGCGGTGCGCGCGCCCTCCCGGTATCTCGTTTCGGACCGGGGGGCTCTCGAGGACCGGGTGGACAAGTTCGTGAAGCTGATGGCCAGCCGGGGGCTCCTCGAGCCCAAGCTCGCCGACGCGGTGGTCAAGACGCGGCTCCGCTTCGCCGACGTGTCGACCCAGCGCTACCGCACCCAGACCGACAAAGCGACGGTGCTCGTGCGCATGCGCCTCCGGAACCTGCTCGGCGTCCCGAATCTATACGACCTCGACCGGCTGCACGTGAACGTGAAGACCACCGTGAACGCGGGGCTGGAACGCGACGTCACCGCCTTCTTCCACCGGATGAACGACGAGGGGTACGTGGACTCGACGGGACTCAAGGCGGCGCACCTCCTCCTGGACGGCGATCCGGACCGCGTCGTGTACAGCATGATCCTCCGGGAGCGCACGCCCACGGGAGACGTGGTGCGCGTGCACGCCGATAACGTGGCCGGGCCCTTCGACGTGAACGAGGGGACGAAGATGGAGCTGGGGAGCACCGCGAAGCTCCGGACCCTGGTCCATTACCTGAACGTGATGTCGGATCTGCATCAGACGCTCTCGGCGCTCCCGGACGACGTGGTTCGGGATCGGGCGAAGGCGTCCCGCGACCCGCTGACGCAGTGGGCGGCCGAGACCGTCCGCGACAACCCGGGCATCACCCTGTCGGACTTCCTCTCGAAGTCGCTCGACCGGAAGTATTCGGCCAGCCCCTACGAGCTGTTCTTCACGGGCGGCGGACTGCTCACGTTCGAGAACTACGACAAGTCGGAGAACAGCCAGATCCTGCCGATCCGCGAAGCGGTCGTGCATTCGACCAACCTCGTCTTCATCCGGCTCATGCGCGATCTGGTCCGCTACCACGAGGCGCGGTTGCCGTACGACGCGGACAAGATTCTCGGACCCAAGGACACGCCCGAGCGCACGTGGATGCTCCGCCAGGTCGCGGCCGAAGAGGGAACGCCGGAGCAGATGGCTTGGCTCTTCCGCACGCGCAACCGGTCGGCCCAGGACAACCGCCTTCGCGCGCGGATCGAGCGCGACGCCTTCGCGCGCATGACCCCCTACTGGCGGCGGCTCGGTTTCCCCTTCTCGCACCTCGTTCCTTCGTACGCGACGGCGATCGGCAGCTCCTCGGACCAGCCGGCGGCGCTGGCCGATCTGATGGGCGTTCTGGTGAACGACGGCGTGCGCCGTCCACCCGCGTTGATCCAGGAGATCGCGTTTGCGAGCGACACGCCGTACGAGACGCGGCTGGATGCCCCCGCGCCGCAGGGCGGCGACCTGCTGGTGCCGCCCGAGGTGGCGCGGGCCGCCCGCTCGGTCCTGGGCGCGGTGGTCGAACGGGGCACGGCGGCGCGCCTGCACGGCGCCTTCGTCGACTCGACCGGGGCCCCCATCTGGGTCGGCGGCAAAACGGGTACGGGAGACAACCGCTTCGACACCTTCGGGCGGGGTAGAAGGCTCATCTCCTCGCGGGCCGTGAGCCGGACGGCGGCGTTCGCCTTCTGCCTCGGCGACCGCTACTACGGCGTAGTCACGGCTTCGGTCCTGGGCCCCGAGGCCGACCAGTACACCTTTACGAGCGTTCTGCCGGTCGAAGTGCTGCGGCGGCTCGCTCCCGTCATCGAGAAGAGGCTGCGCCTGGTGGGGGGTACCGCTCCCCCCGGCGCGACCGTGGCCGCGGTCCAGGATGGCGCTGCGGAGTCCGACGACGTGTCGACCGACTCCACGGCCGTCCCCGCGTCTCCGGCCAACGTCGGCGCCGCTCCCGCACCCGACACCGCTCCCGCCGCTCCCGCGGACATCAAGTCCGGAACGCCGGCCAAGACAGGGGAAGCGGACGACGCGCGGAAGATCCATGACGACGCGATGAAGAATCGCGATGCCCAGCGCGCGAAGGACCGGCGCCAGAACGAGCGCCGTCGCCAATGGGATTGGGAATCGCCGTCGCGCACTTCCGCCGGAGGGCGGCTCTAGCTCCGGCCGCCGCGGGCGATGTGCGCGATCAGCTCCGTCAGGAAGGGCGCCTGGCCGGGATGGATGCGGCGCGCCGCCTCCTCCGGAGCGAACCAGGCGGCCCGGTCCACCTCCGGAAAGGTCCGCTGCCGTCCCGACCGCGGCGGCCACTCCAGCGTGAACGTATTGCTCCGTACCGCCGAGGCGTCCAGGTCGCCCTCGACCGCCCAGGCGTGGATCACCTTGCCGCTCTTCTGCCGTAGCGGGCGGAGCGGCGTGAAGGGACCCGCCGCGGCGGAGCCGGTCTCCTCTTCGAATTCACGGCGCGCGGCGTCGAGCGCGGGCTCGTCGTCCTCGAATTCTCCCTTCGGAATCGACCACGCGCCCCAATCCTTGTCCTTCCAGAACGGTCCCCCCGGATGCACCAACAACACTTCGAGCGAGCCGCCGCGGTGACGAAAGAGCAGGAGCCCGGCGCTCGTTCTATTCGACATGGGAGGGTTGCATCATGGCCACGATCACCTGGCTCACCAACGTGGACGAAGCCCTGGCGAAAGCCCGGGCGGGAAACAAGCCGCTTCCTCCTGGATTTTAGCGCGGCCCCGATGCGCTCGGCTTCCATCGGTTCCACGCCACATGGACACCCACGCAGCTGGTGCTGGAGCCCGACGGAACGGAGCGCTCGCTGCGCGAGCGCCATCCCGCGAGCGAGTGGACCCGGAAGGCATCCGTCTGGGCCGGTTAGCCGATCCGGTGTAGACTGCCGGCGTGACCCCCCAGCCCGACCGGATGGCAGCCGTCGAGCGCGCCGTCGAGAGCCGCCTGGAGCGGAATCTCGAGGAGCTCGCGCGGCTCGTCGCGCAGCCGAGCATCGCGGCGCAGAACGTCGGCATGGACGCGTGCGCCGAGCTGGCGGCCGGAATGCTGCGCGAGCGGGGGTTCTCGGTCGAGTTTCCGCGCGTGCCGGGCTTTCCGGTGATCGTGGCGGAACGCCACGGCGCCTCCGACCGTACACTCCTCATCTACAACCACTACGACGTCCAGCCTCCCGAGCCGCTCGAGCTGTGGACCAGCCCTCCCTTCGAGGCGACGCGGCGGGGCGACCGCCTGATCGCGCGCGGCGTGAGCGACGACAAGGGGCATTTCACGGCGCGCCTGCTCGCGATCGACGCGCTGCTCGCCGAGCGGGGCGACCTTCCGTGCCGGATCCTCTGGGTTCTCGAAGGGGAAGAGGAGATCGGAAGCCCCAACCTCCCGGCGTTCGTCCGCGACCACAAGGAGCGCCTCGCGGGGGACGCCTGCCTCTGGGAGTTCGGCTACGTGGACCCGGGCGGCGTGCCGGTGCTGCACGCGGGACTCCGCGGAATCTGCTACGTCGAGCTGTCGGTCGAGACCGCGGCCCGAGACGCCCATTCGGGCGTCGGCGGCTCCATCTTCCCAAACGCGGCGTGGCGGCTCACCTGGGCGCTGGCCAGTCTCAAGGGCCCTGACGAGCGGATTCGGGTCCCGGGCCACTACGACTCGGTGCGGCCGCCCTCATCGCGCGACCGCGAGCTGATGGAGGCCATGCCCGAGACGGCGGGGGAGTATCGCGAGCTCTACGGCGTGACGCGGTTCTTGAGAGGGCTCGAGGGGGGCGCCGAGCTCCGCATCGCCGAGGTGTTCGAGCCGACCTGCACGATCTGCGGCCTGGACTCCGGCTATCAGGGAGCGGGCTCCAAGACGGTCCTTCCCGCCCGGGCGTCGGCCAAGGTCGACTTCCGGCTGGTACCCGACCAGACGCCGGCGGAGGTGCTTCAGAATCTACGCGCGCACCTCGACCGCGAGGGATTCCCGGACGTGACGATACGCTTCCTGGGCGGCAATCCCGCGGGCCGCACCGATCCGGATCATCCCTTCCTGCGCCTGGTGGCCGAGACGGCCATTCCCGCGTTCGGCGTTCCGATGCGGATCGTGCCGATGATCGGCGGCTCCGGTCCCAACGAGTCGTTCATCCGATATCTCGGCGTACCGGTCGCCACGGCCGGCTTCGGCTACCCCGACACGAGGGCCCACGCTCCGGACGAGAACCTCCTCGTGTCGTTGTACGAGAAACACGCGAAGCACGCCGCCCGGCTCATCGACGCGTTCGCGAGCGGCTCCTGAGCTTCTCCTAGAGCCGGCCGCTCGTGGAGCGCTCGGTCGCGCGCGTGCGCGGCGAGCTCCCCGAG
>DASSLZ010000247.1:0-4006 GCA_035689165.1 Candidatus Eiseniibacteriota bacterium
CGCCAATCCCAAGGTGACCGTCGTGAATGGCAACCTGGCGATCAACGGAACCTGGACGGGCGGCGGCATTCTCATGGTGAACGGCAATCTCGCCATGGGTGGCGGCTGTCAGTACAAGGGCATCGTGGTCTGCACCGGCGATCTCACGATGACCGGCGGTGGTCCCGCGGACGTGGCCCGCATCATCGGCGCGGTGATCTACCAGGGAACCCTGGTGAACGCATCCAGCTTCAGCGGCTCGGGACGCATCTGGTATTCGAGCGAGGCGATCAATTCGGCGCTCAACGTGAACCGATACACGCTCGCCTGGTGGCGCGAGCGCTAGGCCAGGGACGGCGGACGGAAGGGGATCGGACCATGAACCGCATCGTCGCGTCGAAACGGGGTCTCCCGAACGCGGAGGCCGGCAACGCGCTGATCATCGCGCTCCTCATCCTGTTTCTCCTCACTTCGCTCGGCGTCTCCTACGTCGCGGTGACGAAGGGGGACAAGCAGGTGGCGGGAAATCAGCTCACGTCGACGATGGCGTTCTCGAACGCCGAGGCGGGAATCTCGGAGGCGCTCGCGCGAATGTCCAATCCGAATGCGTCCGGCACGACGTACATCGGGGAGAACCCATCGTTCGGTTATACCGCGGGCTGGGGACGATACATCATCACGGACCCGGGCAATTCCGGACTCGATCCCCAGTACAACGCGACCACGGCCGATGGCCTCGACAACAATGGTAACGCGGCGATCGACGAGTCGAGCGAGCACTATCCGGAACGCAGTTCGAAACAGAATTCCGGAATGGCCCTATCCGACAAACTCGACTATCCCTGGGTCAAGGTGCGCTACAAGCTGAACGGAGCGAATCAGATCGTGCTGTTCGGCGACCACGACAACAATCCCACGACCCCGCCCCAGGAGAACCTGGTGCGCGGCATCCCCAAGCTCATCATCACAAGCGCGGGACGGCGCGGAACGGGGCAGAAGATCGTGACGGTGGAAGCCGTGAAGTGGCCGCTGCCGCCAGTGCCGGGCTCTGTGTACACGGAGGGGCCTATGAACTTCAACGGCGCCGCGTTCTACATCGATGGGCACGATCACGATTACACGGCCCCGTACGACACCGTTTCCGGAGCCACGCCCTTGCCCGGAATCGCGACGACCAACGCGCCGTCGACCATCTCCTCCCAACTGAACGGACAGCAGTCGGACAACGTCGTCGGCTCGGGAGGGGATCCGAGTGTCGCGCCCGCGAGCGTCAACCTGGACCTTCAGGCCATGGCGACGGCGTGGGGCGATATGGCCGACATCACGCTGAATGGCGACCAGACCAATCCCAGCACGTCCGGATGGGGAAGCGTGGCGACATCGCCTCCGACCCTCAAGATCGTCCACATCGCCGGGGGCGATCTCCATATCTCGGGCAACACGAGCGGCGCCGGCGTGCTCGTCGTCGACGGCGACTTCGTCCTGAGCGGCGCGTTCAACTGGAACGGCGTGGTGCTGGTACTGGGCGACGTGACGGTGACGGGCGGCGGTTCCGCGAAGCAGATCGTGGGAGCCCTGATGGTTCAGGGCACGGTTTCCGGGACGTCGGCGCTGAACGGTAATATCAAGTGTCTCTACTCGAGCGCGATGATCAGCCAGTTGAATGCGCTCAGCCGTTACGAAATCTCGTCCTGGATCGACCAGTAGTCGCCTGAAGCTCGCTGGCGCGCCGCTGAGGCGTCCGGGCTACTGAGCCAGCCAGATGTGAAACGGAGCGAGGTTTCCCGCCTCGCTCCCCAGCCCCACATCGGGAGCCCCCGCGGCGCCTTCGCGTTCCAGGGCGAATTCGGGACGCGGACGGGTGAGCAAGGCTCCCGGGATCCTGAACGACGGTTCGACCCACGTCGTGTCCGAGCGCGCGATGGACCACCGCCCCGCATCCTTTCCGTCCACCCGCACGCGAACCCGGCTCGGATACCACGCGTCGGTGCGCAGGATCAGCGTGAGGTCGCGGCCTGGTGCCACCGCGGCGCGGAAGCGCTGCGAGCCGTAGACGATCCGGCCGCCGTCGGCCACCGGGCGGGTCGGACGGTCGGCGAACGAGTAGAGGCGGAGCACGTCCTTCGCCTCGGGATCCGCCCGCCACTCGTGGCGCCGCTCGTCGTCGAGCCACGCGAGGTCCAGGGAATCGACGATCCGCTTACCCGCCAGCGTGGAGTCCGAGTCCAGCGGCCGGTCGGTGGCCGCGGCGTCCACCCACGAGGCGGGGTAGACCATCATGTCGGGGCCGCCGCAGATGGTGTTGAAGCCGAGGTGCGCGCGGAAGGACTCGGGGCCGAGGATGCCGCTCTCCCGCCAGTAGGGGAACCAGCCCGGGTAGATCGCGAAGTAGGTCGGACGTCGCGACGGCGGCTCCCGCCGCACGTGCTCGAACAGGCAGCCGAGCCCGGAGCGGTAGACGCGCGCGTAGTCCGCCGAGGTCAGCCCGATCAGGTCCACGGTATGGCGCCGGCCGTAGTAGGCGATCGCCCCCGCGTCGTTCAGCCCCACGATCGCGCCGGGCGGCAGGCTTCGATCGATCCAGCGGCCGATCGCCACCTGCTGATGGAGGATGTTCTCGCAGTTGTGCCCGTAGAACTCGATGACGCGCCCCTGCTCGGGGAGAAGGCGCGGCGCCCAGACGACGAGCGGCGCGATCGCGAGGAGCGCTGCGACCGGAGCGCCGGCGGCGCGCGGCAGCCGGTCCCACGCGAGGGTGGCGAGCCGCCCCCACCCGGCCGCCGCCAGGAGGAGGAAGAGGGGATAGACCCCCTGGAGATACCGGTAGAGGTGGACGTACCAGAAAACGGGAAGGGACTGGATCACGATCCCCGCGGCGAGCAGGGGAAGAAGGGCCAGCCCCGAGGCCCAGGGCCGGCGGCGCGGAACGAACGCGAGGATCAGGAAGAGAGCGACCCCGACTCCGTTCACGAGCGTGAGCGCGGCGGGGAGGCGCAGACCTCCCTCGAGCTGCATCATGCCCAGGTAGACCTTCCCGATCGAGAGCCAGACGTTCGGCGTGCCGCGCAGGTACTCGAGGCGCGTCTCGCGATAGGGCTCCGCCAGGACCGACTTGGCCTGGGCGCTCGTCCCCTCGAACGAGCCGGAGATGAGGAGCGTGATGACGAACGGCAACGCGGCGGCGGCGAAGGGGAGGAGCGCGCTCCAGCCCAGCCCCGGCCCGCCGGCCCCGGCGCGCCGCGAGGCGCGACCCCGGTCGGCGATCATCAGGAGCCCGAAGACGCCCGCGAGCACGGCGCCCTCCGGACGCGCGACGGCGAGCGCGAAGAGCCACCAGCGCAGCGATGGGAACCGCGCCGCCTCGCGCTCCCGAAGGTAGGCGAGGAACGAGGCGAGGAGGACCGTGGCGTAGAGCGCGATCTCCATACCGCTCAGATAGCCCCAGAGGAGGAACGGACTCATCACGAAGAGGAGCACGGCGAGCCCGCCGCCGGCGACGCCGCCCAGCCGCGTGCCGATCCGCGCGAGGAGCAGCGCGCTCAGCGCGTAGCCGACGATCCCCAGCCCCAGCGCCCACGCGATGCAGAGGGCCGCGTCCAGGCGCATGAGGTGCGGCGGAGCGAGGAGGATCGGCCACGCGAGGCTGGTCGCCCCCGTCGTCGGCGCGTTTCCCGGCGTGTAGACGAAGGGATGCCCCTCGGCGATCGCGCGCGCGTACTGGAGGTAGATGAAGCTGTCGTCGAGCGGGAGGCAGATCTCGCCGCCGGTGATCGCGCGCTCCGATCGGAGGACCCGCCCCACGTGAAACGCCGCGATCCCGACGAGAAGGAGGGCGAGGAGCGCGCGAACGGCGCGCGGGGAGAGACGGCTCATCGCGTCCTTCCCGGCCGCGCCACGGGGGGAGCGTGCGGCGCCTTCGGGCCCGGCGACGCCTCGCTCGAATCCACCCACGCGGCCAGGGCCACCTTGTACAGAGGATCCGGAGGATATCCGGCCGGCTGGAGCGTGAAGATCGAGAGCAGCGCCG
>DASSLZ010000248.1:0-9454 GCA_035689165.1 Candidatus Eiseniibacteriota bacterium
CACGCGCGATGTGGCAGGAGGTGTTCGACACGGCGTCGAGGCTGCGCGATCGGGTATAGTGCCGCGATGCGCGCCGTCACCCTTCGAAGACCCGGTCCTCCGACATCGCTCCGCGTGGAGGAAGCTCCCGAGCCGCATGCCGGCCCCGGCGAGGTCCTGATCCAGGTCCAGGCCGCGGGCGTCAACTTCACCGACGTGCTATCGCGGCAGGGATTGAATCCCGAGGCGCCGCCCCGCCCCTACGTTCTGGGGCATGAGGCCAGCGGCGACGTGATCGCGCTCGGCGAAGGGGTGGATCGGTTCCGGGTCGGCCAGCGGGTGCTTTCCTACCATATGACCGGCGGCTACGCCGAGCGGATCGCCGTCCCCGCCGAGCAGGTGATCGCGATCCCCGATTCCCTCGCCTATCAGTGCGCGGCGACGCTCCCGCTGAACTACGGCACGGCGTACGTGGCGCTCTATCGCACCGGACCCGTCGAGCGGGGGATGCGCATCTTCATCCACGCCGCGGCTGGGGGCGTGGGCATGGCGGCGGTGGACCTCGCGCGCCGCGCGGGTCTGGAGATGACGGGCGCGGCGGGGACCCACTTCAAGCGCGCGCGGCTCCTGTCCGAGGGGGTGAAGCACGTGGTGCAGTCGCGGCACCTGCACATCGCGCGCCTGGGGCAGCGGATCTATGGCGGCCGCGCCTACGACATCGTGCTCGACTCCGTCGGAGGTCCGTCCATCCGCGACGGGCTGAAGTCGCTTCGCCCCGGCGGACGGGTGGTGTCGCTGGGGGTGAGCGGCCTCTCGGGGAAGGGCGTGCTGGGCGCGCTGAGCTACCTGCTCCGCGCGCCGCGGTTCACGTTCATCGATCTGCTCCGGCCCAGCCTGGGCCTCCACGGCGTGAACCTGCGCGAGCTGATCCGGAACCAGGCGCTCATGCGGAGGGTGCTGGAAGAGCTGGTTTCGCTGGCGGACCTTGGCGAGATCACGCCGCAGCCGGGTCGCGTGATGGGGCTGGCCGAAGCGGGCGAGGCGCACCGGCTGCTGCAGTCGAGGGCGAACGTGGGGAAGATCGTGCTGCGGATGTAGTCAGCCCGTCGGGCCGGGTGCCACCAGCCGTTTCAGGTCATCCATGACGTCCCGCCACGCCGCCGCGTAGTTCACGCGCGCCGCCAGGCGCTGCTCGGGCTCGAGGGCCTCGAAGCCCGAGTGATGGATCACGAGCGCGGTCCCGGTCGGATCGGACTCCAGCCGCAGCTCCACGCGGGTCGGCGCCTGCCACCCCTGCCCCAGCCACTCCCACGAGAGCGCGACCAGCCGCTCCGGCTCGAGCGCCTCCACGCGCCCCTCCTCGACGATCTCGCTCCCCTTGAAACGCGACACGAAGCGGAAGGCCCCGCCCGGCGCGGGATCGAAGCGCTCCGCGCTCGCGAGCCACTTGGCGAGACCCGATGCCGTGGAGAGAAGCGGCCAGATGTCGGATGCCTCGCGTCCCAGGGGGGCGCGAAGCACGATCGGCAACGCGTCGCCCCAGCGATGGGCGTCGGGGATCCCGCCCACCGCGGCCCGCAGCGCGTCCAGCGCGGCATGCCACCACGCACAGGCGTGGGCGCGTTCCAGATCGCTCCCGGGGTCCTCTTCCTCGACCGCGACCCGGCACCCCGGCCCCTGGTGCTCCAGGCGAACGCGGACCGTCTGCGCGGCGTCCGGTCCCTCGCCGCGCCAGGCGAGATCCAACCGACTGGGCGGAGCCGCGGACAGGATCGTCGCGCGCACCACGTCGCCATTCCACAGCGTGGCCTGAAACGAGCCGCCCGCCTCCAACTCGACGTCCGTCGTCCCGAGCCATCGGTCCAACAGCTCCGGGCGCGACCAATACGGCCACACGGCGAGCACCGGGTCCCGGAAGGACCGGAACACGGCCACGTCTGTCGGGGGCATGCGGGCATCCTAGCACGCTTGACTTTCACCTTTTATTCACCTATCTTCATTCATGTCCCTTCGGGCGTCTTCCTACCGCCTGGGGGAGCGGGTCCCGGACGGCTGCTGACAGGGCGCCACGCGGCCGCCTCGGGAGCCCGCAGGGAACTGCCCGCCTCGCGCGGGCTCCACGACGAGAGGAAGGGATGCTCACGCCACGGCAGCGCGCGACATACGACTTCGTGATCCGCTTCTCGCGGCGGAACGGCTATGCGCCGTCCTACGACGAGATCCGGAGGCACCTGGGCCTGGCCTCGCTCAACGGGGTGGCCAAGCTCATCGCGCAGCTCCGGCGGCGGGGCTATCTCGTCGCCGCGCCGCCGAACGCGAAGCGCTGGCTCGCGGCGGCGGCTCCGGGGCGGGAATGGGCGGCGGACAGGACGGCGCCGCCTCTCGAGACGCGCGTCAGGCGCTCGACCCGCCCCGAAGCCGCCACGCTCCCGCTCCTCGGGACGATCGCGGCCGGGCGGCCGATCGAGGCCATCGAAAACCCCGAGGCGATCGAGGTCCCCGCCTCGCTGCTCGGCGCGGGGGAGCGCTACGCGCTCCGGGTCCGGGGCGACTCCATGGTGGACGACGGCATCCAGGACGGCGACGTGGTGGTCGTGCGGAGCGCGCGGCGCGCCGAGAACGGACAGACCGTCGTCGCCATCGTGGACGGCGAGGCGACGCTCAAGCGGTTCCATGGGCCGGGGCGCGGCGGGCGCTGGGTGGAGCTGCGGCCGGCTAATGCCGCCATGAAACCCCTGCGCGTCGCCGCCGACCGCTTGGAGATTCGCGGCGTGCTCGTCGGACTTCTGCGCCGCTACACCTGATCCTCCACGAGCCGTGTCATGGAGCGGATCCTCGTCCATCTCGCCATCGACTCCTTCCCCATCCAGGCCGAGCGGCTGCGCTGTCCCAAGCTCATGGGACGCCCGGTCGCGCTCACCCCGCCCGACTCGTCGCGGCCGCGCGTGCTCACCGCCTCGCGCGAGGCGGCCGCGCACGGGGTCTACCCGGGCATGCCGCTCCTGGCCGCGCGGCGCGTCTGTCGCGACCTGGTGCCGATCCCGCCCGACGCCGACCTCTACGCGGGCGTCTCCGATTCCATCCGTGACCGCCTCCTGCCGCTGGCGCCGCTCGGCGGCGCGCCGAGGCCGGGACGCTTCGTCCTCGACCTGACGGGCCTGGCGCGCACGCACGGCGACGCGTGCGACCGCGCGTCGCGGGCGGGCCAGGAAGTCGAGCGGTGGTTCGGGCTCCATCCCACGCTGGGTGTCGCCTCGACGCGGCTCGTGAGCGCGGTGGCGGCGGGCGTGCTCGCGCCCGACGGCGAGCTGCTCGACGTTCCCTCGGGGAGCGAGGCCGCCTTCCTCGGTCCCTTGGCGGTGCGGGTTCTCCCCTCCGCACGCGGGGCGTTCGCGTCGGAGCGGCTCGATCTCCTCGCGGTGCGGCTCGTGCGCGACGCCCAGGCGCTCGCGCTGCGCCAGCTCGAGGCGGCGGTCGGGCGCGCCACCGCCTTCTCGCTGTGGCGCGAGGCGCGCGGCCTCGACGGCGCGCCGGAGCGCGCCGGCCTGCCGCCCACCGCGGTGGCCGAGGAGACGCTCGCGGCCGAGACGAATGACCGCCGCGTGCTCGGGGCGCGCATGCAGCGGCTCGCCTTGGAAGTGGGGTTTGGGATCCGCCGGCGCGGCACGGCCGCGAACCGTCTGGAGGTCGGGGCGATCTACGCTGACGGCCGGCACGGCCGCGCCCGGCGGGTGATTCGAGAGGGGATTTCGGGAGAGCGCGCCCTCGGCGCCGCCGCGCTCGCGCTGCTCGACCGCGCCCTCACGCGGCGCGTGCGCGTGCGGCGCATCCGGCTCGCGGCGTGGGAGGAATCCGCAAGCGCCGAGCAGCTGGTGCTGTGGCCGGCCCTGGGTGGCAATCGACCTTCCGGCGGGTCGGAAGACTCGGCCAGCATGGGAGAGGTCGTGGCTCCGGCCGGCGGCGCTTCGCGTCGCGCGGCCGACTTCGATGCCGCGCTCGATCGGCTCCGCCGCCGACTGGGCACGGACGCGCTCGTGCCCGCTTCATGGATGGCCCTCGGTGTCGCGCTTCGTCCATCTGCACGTCCATAGCCACTACTCGATGATGCGCGGGCCGGAGCCGATCGAGGCTCTGATCACCGCCGCACGCGCGCACGGCATGGACCGCTTCGCGCTGACCGACACGAACGCGCTGTATGGGTTCGTGTTCTATCGGCAGATGTGCGCCGAGACGGGGCTCACGCCGATCGCCGGCGCCGAGATCCTCGAGAAGGAGGCTTCGCACGCCGCGCCGGGGGGGCGCGGCCGGGCGGTGCTGCTCGCGCGAGGCCGATCGGGCTACGCGTCGCTCTGCCATGTGATCACGGCGCGGCATCTGGATCCCGAGTTCTCGATCGAGCGTTCGGTCCGCAGCCATGCGGCCGATCTCGTGCTTCTCTCCGAGGACCGCAAGACCCTCGAGTCGCTTCGCGACTCGATACAGGTGTACGCCGAGCTGGTTCCGGGACGCGGCGACCGACCGCTACGCGCCTGGGCGCGCGCGCGGGGTATTCCCTGCGTGGCCACGAACGACGTGCACTTCACGCGCCCCGAGTCGCGCCGACTGCACCAGATCCTGCGCGCCATCGACCGCAACACGACGCTCGAGCAGGTACCGCCCGACGACACGGCCGAGATCGGCCGCGTGTTCGCCTCGGCCGCCGCCATGGAGGCGCGGCTCGCCCACGCGCCCGAGGCGCTGGAGAATGCCGCCCGCCTCGGAGAGGAGTGCGCCGTGGACTGGGAGATGGGGCGCACCGTCTTTCCGTCGTACCCGCTCGACAAAGGGGAGGCGTTCGCGATCCTGCGCGCCCGCTGCGAGGCGGGGATCGTGCACCGCTACGGCAAGGGCCCGGCGCCCGGGGTGCGCGCGCGGCTGGACCGGGAGCTCGCGATCATCCGCGAGAAGGGCTTCTCCGATTATTTCCTCATCGTGGAGGCGATCACGTCGCGCACGCCGCGCATCTGCGGCCGCGGGTCGGGGGCGGCGAGCATCGTGGCCTACCTGCTCGGCATCACCCACGTCGATCCGGTGCGGCACAACCTGTTCTTCGAGCGCTTCCTCTCGCCCGAGCGCAAGGACCCGCCCGACATCGACGTGGACTTCGCCTGGGACGAGCGCGACCAGATCCAGCTCGACGTGCTCGCGGAAAACGGCGCCCCCGTGCGCGCGGCGATGGTCGCGAACCACGTCGGCTTCCAGCAGCGCGGCGCGATCCACGAGATCGCCAAGGTCTACGGCCTGCCCGAGGTCGAGATCATGAACGTGACCCGCCGCCTGCAGGGGCACTGGGGGCAGGAGGACCCGATCGACGGAATGCAGCGGCGGCCCCGCTTTCGCGACGTGGACTTCGAGCCCCCGTGGCCCGAAATCCTGGCGCAGGCACAGGCGCTGGAAGGGCACCCCCGGCACCTGGCCGTACACAGCGGCGGGATCGTGCTCGTCCCCGACGAGCTGTCGAACCACGTGCCGGTCGAGATCGCGCCCAAGGGGGTCCCCATCGTGCAGTGGGAGAAGGACCAGGCCGAGGACTTCGGCCTGGTGAAGATGGACCTCCTGGGGAACCGGTCGCTGGCCGTCATCCGCGACGCCGTGGCCGCGGTGGAGCGGAACACGGGCCTGAAGATCGACGAACGGACCTGGAATCCGATCGACGATCCCGCTACGCAGCGGCTCATGGCCGAGGGGGACACGATCGGCGTCTTCTACGCCGAGTCCCCCTCGATGCGCCAGCTCCAGCGGAAGGCGGCGCGCGGCGACTTCGATCATCTCGTGATCCACTCCTCGATGATCCGCCCCGCCGCGAACTCGTATATCAACGAGTACCTCCGCCGCCTGCACGGCGGCGCCTACGAGCCGCTCCATCCCGCGTTGCGCCACACGCTCGACGAGACCTACGGGATCATGTGCTACCAGGAGGACGTGACGAAGGTCTCCATGGAGCTGGCCGGGCTTCCGCTCGCGCAGGCGGAGCAGATCCGGAAAGCGTTGGGCCACAAGCGCCCCGTGAAACCGTTGCGGGCGCACATGGCCGACTTCTACGCCGGCGCCGCGTCCCGCGGCGTCGCGCGCGAGGTGATCGACAAGGTCTGGGACATGATCCTCTCCTTCGCGGGGTATTCCTTCTGCAAGCCGCACAGCGCCTCCTACGCGATGGTCTCCTTCCGCTCGGGATGGCTCCGCGCGCACTACCCCGCCGAGTTCATCGCGGCCGTGATCTCGAACGAGGGGGGCTACTACGACGCCTTCGCCTACGTGTCCGAGGCGCGGCGCATGGGACTCCGCGTGCTGCCGGTGGACGTGAACGCGAGCCGGCGGGAGTACACCGGCCGCGCGCGCGACGTGCGCGTGGGGCTGATGCAGGTGAAGGGGCTGCGCGCCGAGGCGACCCAGGCACTGCTCGAGGCGCGCGAGCGGGGGGGCGCGTTCGCCTCGTTCGACAATCTCCGCCGCCGCACGCGGCTGCACGTGGCGGATCTGGAGCGGCTGGTCAAGTCGGGCGCGTGCGACTCGATCGCGGGGGGCCGCACGCGCGCGGAGCTCCTGTGGGAGGTCTACCTGGACGACGCCGCTTCGGTCGCGGCCACCGGCACCGACGATCTCTTCGCGCCGGCGGCTCCCACCGTGCCGCGCGCGGAGCCCTATGATCGACCCACGATGCTCCGCCACGAGATCGAGACGCTCGGCTTCCTCGTGAGCGCGCATCCGCTGGAGCCCTACGAGCGGGCCATGCGGGGGCGCGGCATCACGGCCGGCAAGGACCTCGACCGCCACGTCGGCCGCCGCGTGAAGCTCCTGGGATGGCACGTCACGTCCAAGCTGGTCCACGACAAGCACGAGCGGCTCATGGAGTTCGTCGGCTTCGAGGACACGACCGCGCTCTACGACGCCACCTTCTTCCCCAAGGTGTATGAGCGGGTCTGCCACCTGCTCGCCGGGAATCAGCCGTTCCTGATCACGGGCCAGGTGCAGCAGGAATACGGAGTCACGTCGGTGGTGGTGGAGGATTTGCGGCGGCTCTGACGGGTCGAACGCCTCTGTTGGCGGAACGCCGTTTCCGCGCTATTCTTACGCCCTCAAAACAGGCGTTCAGGGGGGAGACTGCCATGCCGACCGAGACACCGACGCAATCATCCTGGTCCGCCGTCGACACCTATCTCAGCGGAGTCCTCCTGCCGGACGATCCGGCGCTCGAGGAAGCCGTCCGCTCCAGCGAGCGCGCGGGCCTTCCGGCCATTCAGGTCTCGCCGCTCCAGGGGAAGATGCTCCATCTGCTCGCGCTGATGCGGGGCGCGCGGTCGATCCTCGAGATCGGCACGCTCGGCGGCTACAGCACGATCTGGATGGCCAAGGCGCTCCGTCCCGGAGGCCGCCTGATCACGCTGGAGATCGATCCGAAGCACGCCGAAGTCGCGCGCGCGAATCTTCTGCGCGCCGGACTCGAGCGCGTGGTGGACGTGCGTGTCGGCCGCGCGCTCGACACCCTGGAACGGCTCGCGGCGGAGAACGCGGGTCCGTTCGATCTCGTCTTCATCGACGCGGACAAGCCGAGCGGCGCCGAGTACTTCAAGCGCACGCTCGGGCTCTCGCGCACCGGCACCATCATCGTCGTGGACAACGTGGTCCGGGACGGCGAGGTGGCGGACGCGTCCAGCTCCGACGCGAACGTGGTCGGCTCGCGGCGCGTGCTCGAGGCGATGGCCGCCGAACCGCGCGTCAGCGCCACGGCGATCCAGACGGTCGGCGTGAAGGGCTACGACGGCTTCGCGATGGCGCTGGTCGTTTCGTGACCCGGTCGGCCGAGCCGGCATCGGGGCGAGCCGCTGCGGGCGCCGCCGCTGAAGCCAATCCCTTCGAGTCGCTCCGCCAGATCTACAGCGGGTACTGCCTGGCGCGCGGCCTGCACGTCGTCGCGGACCTGGGGGTCGCCGACGCTCTGGGCGATACGCCCCGCTCGGCGGCCGAGCTGGCCGGATCGGTCGGCGCGGATCCGGACGCCCTCGACCGCCTCCTCCGACTCCTCTCGGCGCACGGGATCTTCCAGTCCGAGAAGGGCCGATACCATCACTCCGCGGCGTCCCGGCTCCTGCGCTCCGATCACCCGCAATCGGCGAGGCCGTTGGCGCGCATGTTCGGACTCTCGCTGAACTGGTCGGCGTATGGGGCCATGGAGCACTCGATCCGAACCGGAAGACCGGCCGTGGAGATGACGCTGCCGGGAGGGTTCTGGAGCCATTTCGCGGCGCATCCCGAGGACAGCGCGGTCTTCAACGCGGCCATGGCCGCGAAGGCGATCGCCCAAGTGGCCGCGATCGTCCCCGCCTACGATTTCTCGAAGTGCGAGCGCATCGGAGACATCGGCGGCGGCCGGGGACACCTTCTCCAAGCCGTGCTGCGGTCGGCCCCGCGCGCCAGGGGGATTCTCTTCGACCTGCCCCACGTGATCGCGGACGCGTCCGACATCGCATCGGACCGGCTGGCGCTGCAAGGCGGCGATTTCTTCAAGGATCCGCTGCCCGAGTGCGACACGTATCTCGTCATGGAGATCATTCATGACTGGCCCGACGCCGAATCCGCCGCCATCCTGGGTGCGATACGGCGCTCCGCGCGCCCGGGTGCGACGCTCCTCCTCCTCGAGGAGATCATTCCGGACGACCCGGGCCCGCACTGGTCCAAGGTGCTGGATATCCACATGCTCACGCTCCTCGGAGGGCGCCAGCGCACGCTCCCGGAGTATGAACATCTTCTTCGAGAGGCAGGATTCGCGCTGCGCCGCGAGATCGAAACGGCGGCCGGTATTTCAATCCTCGAGGCGGAAGCGGTCTAGCGCGGCAAGCAGCACGATGCCCGAGAGTTCTTTTGCGGGTTTTTTCGTTACCGGATGAAGACGACCCGCTTCGCGGCGCTTTGCCCCTCCTGGCTCACCCGGAAGAAGTACACCCCCGACGCGAGACGGCGCCCGGCGCCCAGCCGGAATCGCTCGACACGCGGCGCGCCCCCCGCAATCTCCTGCCGCTCGATGAGCCGCCCGCGCGCGTCGAAGAGCTCGAGAATCGCGGGCGCCGTGTGCGGCAGCTGCACCTCGGCCGCGAGCTCGCCGCGCACGGGGTTCGCTGGCGCCCCTCGCACCTGCAGCGAGGGGAGCGGAACCGTTACGGCCATCTCGCCGAAGCTCGAGGCCATGCCCGCGACGTGCACCGAGAGGCGATAGCGGTAGGTCGAGCCCGGGCGGACCTGAGTGTCCGTGAATCCGACGGTCCCGAACGTCACGCGAACCGTTCCGATCGGGATCCAACCCATGCGGTCCTGGCGTTCGATCGTGAGATCGGTGGCGTTCCGCGCGGCCAGGAACCATTCCAGCCGGATGCCGTCCGCGACCGCCTCGGCGCCGAGAGTCCGAACCCATGTGATCGACGGCCCGATGTCGGTGACGCGA
>DASSLZ010000249.1:0-2094 GCA_035689165.1 Candidatus Eiseniibacteriota bacterium
GAAGGCCATGCAGGTCCCGATCAGCGCCCAGGCCAGCCCCGAGGGGAAGGTCACTTCGTACGCGGTGCGCGGGCCGTTGTCCTGCTCGGTCACCTCGACCATGTGGATGCGCGGGCCGGCCATGGCGCTGCTCGAGGAATCGGACGGGCTCGAGCCCGCCCCGTCGCCGAGGCCGGCCGCGATCGACGCGCTGTCCGGGGGCCCCGCGCTGTCGGCGGCGGTCCGCCCCGGAGTCTCCATCGAGTCGAGCACGGTCATGAACGATTCGAGCGAGCGGAGCACGCGCTGGCCGCGGAGCCGGCGGTCGGTCGCGGCGGTCGTGTCGGCCGCGAGCTTCTCGAGCTGTTGGGCGATCATCTCCCGCCCCGCCCCGCCCGTCGTGAACGATTGGCGCATCCCCATGAAGACCGCCTGCGTCACGAGGCCGCGGAGCATGTCGGCGGTGGGACGCTGGCGCGGATCGATGCCGATCTCGATCCCGGAGGTGCTGTCGCCGCCGAAGCCGAAGTTCTCGCTCATGCCCGGGCGGAGCGCGATGTAGGCGGTCAGGTCGCCGTGGCGCACGGCGGTGAGCGCGGAGTCGAGCGTGGTCTCTCGCACGCGGAGCGCCTCGGATTGGTGGAGGCGTCGCACCAGCGCGCGGGAGTAGTCGGTGCGGTCTAAGTCCACGACGGCGACGGGCAGGCTGGGCCGCCCGCCGCCGCCGGAGAAGGCGGCCCCGAAGAGCAGGGCCACCAGTACGGGAAAGCCCAGCACCCAGAAGAACGAAGCCCGGTTCCGGGTGAGGAGCTTCAGATCTTTACGGGCGATCGTGAGGAGAGCCTTCACCGGCGGCTCACCCCTATGACCCGATCACGTCCACCACCCCACGCACCACACCCGGTGACCCTCAATCCCTCAACGATCGCCCTGTCAACTGCAAGAACACATGCTCCAGGTTCGCGCGGCGGATCGAGACGTTGGCCAGATGTCCCGCGGCGCTCGCGCGCTGGAGCACCTGCACCGGCTCTTCCGTCTGCACGCGCCACGTCCCCTTGTCCCACGCGCCCCCCAGACCCTCCAGCGACCTGGGCCGGTCGGCGAACTCGATCTCCACCGTGGAGAGGCGCCCGTGCTGCCGCAGGAGCGCGTTCACGGTGTCGAGGGCCAGGATCTTGCCGTGATCCATGATCGCGACGCGGTCGCAGAGCCGCTCGGCCTCTTCCATGTAGTGGGTGGTGTAGAGGATGGTACGTCCCTGGAGCTTCAATTCGTCGATGTTCTCGAAAATGAGGTTCCGCGACTGCGGGTCCACGCCCACGGTCGGCTCGTCCATGACGACCACCGGGGGATCGTGGAGCAGGCCGCAGACGAGGTTCAGGCGGCGCTGCATGCCGCCGCTGTACTTAGCGACCCGGTCCTTCCGGCGGTCGGCGAGACCGGAGAAAGCGAGCGCCCACTCCACGCGCTCGTGCAGGTGCGTGCCCGAGAGTCCGTAGAGCCGTCCGAAGAAGGCGAGGTTCTCGTCGCCGGTGAGGTCGCCGTAGAGGGCCAGCGCCTGGGGCGCGACGCCGATCCGGCGCCGCACGGAGGAACGGGTGGGGTCGTCCTGGCCATCGATCTGAACCGAACCGCCGTCGGGGCGCAGAGTTCCCGCGATCATCCCGATGGTGGTGGTCTTGCCGGCGCCGTTGGGGCCGAGGAGGCCGAAGGTTTCGCCCTGGCGGACGTCGAAGGTGACGCCATCGACGGCGAGCAGGTCGCCGTACGATTTCCGCAAGTTCTCCACGCGGATGGCGCTCACGAAATCCCCCCGGCAAGGTCATGGCGCGCTCGATACGTCTGTGCGCGCGAAGTATTGCGCAGACGCGCGCGCGGAGCCAAATCAAATTACGGGCGCGTCGCACGCGAAAAAAAATCCTGTTGCATCGCGAGAAGTGCGATGGCGACGCGACGATCAGGCGCCCGTTACCCCGAGGTAGTTGTCACGGTAGTAGGCGACGCGGAAGCCCAGGCGCGTCACGTTGTGGAAGGAAGGCGCGGGCTTGTCGGGTTTGTCCTCGGCGGTCTCCACGGAGAGATGCCGGCAGCCCATTGTCCGGGCGTCCTCGATCC
>DASSLZ010000250.1:0-2902 GCA_035689165.1 Candidatus Eiseniibacteriota bacterium
TGAATCGGGCGGTCTCGAAAACCGCTATACGGGTAACCGTATCGAGGGTTCGAATCCCTCTCTCTCCGCCATTTTGACGCCCGTCGCGCGAGGGAGCGCGCGTGCGCCTTATAGAAGCTCCCCGGAGAGATGTCCGAGTGGCTGAAGGAGCACGGTTGGAAACCGTGTAAGCATGAAAGTGCTTCGAGGGTTCGAATCCCTCTCTCTCCGCCATCTGTGCCGTTTGGTGTTCGGGAAACCGTCGTATCGTGGGGATGTAGCTCAGTTGGGAGAGCGCCTCGTTCGCAACGAGGAGGTCACCGGTTCGATCCCGGTCATCTCCACCATGATTCACGCAGGATCCATGTGGGAAGCACCCCCGCACCGGCGCGATGCGCCGCGCGCGGGGGCCCCGAGTTCGGAAGTGGCCTCCTCGCGACTCGGCGTTGACGATCAGTTCCCGCGCAATTCAGAGTCACGAACCCCGCCAGGACCGGAAGGTAGCAGCGGTCAGTGATCGACTGGATGTGCCGCGGATCCGACTGGTCCGAGCCGGGACCGGGGGGGCCGTTTCCCTATCCCGTCCGCGCGGCCGCGGGCCGCTGAGGAGCGATCGGTGACTCACCTGGCACTCGCCCGCAAGTATCGCCCGCAGCGCTTCGCCGACCTCGTCGGCCAGGACCCCGTGCGCACCACGCTCGAGCGCGCGGTCGCCACCAACCGCGTGGCCCACGCCTATCTCTTCGCCGGCCCGCGCGGCAGCGGCAAGACCACCACCGCGCGCCTGGTCGCCAAGGCGCTCAACTGCGAGCACCGGAAGGACGGCGAATCGGAGCCGTGCAACCAGTGCCGCTCCTGCGTCGAGATCACGTCGGGGACGTCGCTCGACGTGCTCGAGATCGACGGCGCCTCCAACCGGGGGATCGAGGAGATCCGGAATCTCCGCGAGAACGTGAAGTACGCCCCCTCGGGCGGGAAGTCCAAGGTCTACATCATCGACGAAGCGCACCAGCTGACCGACTTCGCCTGGAACGCCCTCTTGAAGACGCTGGAAGAGCCGCCTCCGCACGTGCGGTTCGTCTTCGCCACCACCGAGCCGCTCGACGTGCCCGACACCATCGCCTCCCGCTGCCAGGTCTTCGAGTTCCGGAGGCTCCGGAGCGAGGAGCTGGTGGCTCATCTGGAGACGATCGCCGCCGCCGAGAAGGTGAAGCTGGATCCGGAAGCCGCCGCGCTCATCGCGCGCGCGTCGGAGGGCTCGGTGCGGGATGCGCTCTCGCGGCTGGACCAGGCGCTCTCGGTCGCGCCCGAGGGGGTGACCGCCGACGCCGTGGCGCAGGCGCTGGGCTTGGGCGGGCTGGATCCCTTCTTCGAGCTGGGTGACGCGATCGCCGCGCGCAGCCCGAAGCAGGCGCTGGAGACGATGGACCGACTGTACGACGGCGGGATGGACGTGGAGGAGATCGCCGACGGTCTCGCCCATCACCTGCGCCAGCTCATGCTGATCGCGGTGGACCGCTCGCTGGAGAAGCTGGTGGACGCGGCCCCGTCCGATCGCGAGCGCTACGCCGCGCAGGCCGCCCGCTTCCACGCCAACGACCTGAGCGCCATGCTCGCGCTCCTGCTCGAGAGCCGGGGTGACCTTCGCCGCGCCGAAACGCCGCGCGCGCTGCTCGAGGTCGCGCTCCTCGAGCTGTGCACGCTCCCGTCGGCCTCCTCGATCGACGAGCTGCTCCGGCGCCTCGCCGCGCTGGAGAGCCGTCTGGGCGGGGAAGGCGGCGGAAGCGGTCCCGGCGGCGTCGCGTCGCAGGGTGCGCCGGCCGCGGCCCCGCGCCGCGCGGCACCGGCCCCGCCGGCAGCGGCCGCCAAGCCCGTCCCGCCGCGGCCCACCGAGGCGCATGCGGCCGGCGTGCCTCCGTTCGCCGGTGCGATGGCGGCTCCGGACCGCCCCTCCCCGGCAGCTCCGGCGCGCGAGACCCGTGCGGCTCCGGCGCGCGAGATATCCGCTCCGGCCACGCCTGTGGCTCCGGCCGCAGACGTGGCTCCGATTTCCGCCGGCACGCCGGCGGGGCATGACGCCGAGCGCTGGAAGCGGATCGTGGACGGCGTGAAAGAGCGTAAACTCCTCCTCGGCACCTGCCTCGAGGAGGGGACGTTCCTCGGCCTGACGGGCACCGCGGTCCGGGTGGCCCTCGCTCCGGAGCACTCCTTCCACAAGGCGATGCTCGAGATGAAGGAGAATCGGGAGATCCTGAACCAGGAATTCGAGCGGCAGTTCGGACGAGGCGCCACGCTCGCCTGCGTCGTGGGCGATCCATTCGCGGCGACCGCAGCGGCCGAGCGGGTTCGCGGCGAGCTGCAGGCCGACGCGTCGGCGGAGACGCCGGAAGGAGCCGCGGCGGCTTCCGTCCCGCGCCCGCCGGCGGCGGCGCCGTCGATCGTGCAGCGGATCGTCGAGATCTTCGACGGGGAGATTCTCGACCTGAGCGGCGAGACGGGCGCGCCGGGGAACGGAGTGGCATGAACATCCAGGCGATGCTGAAGAAGGCGCAGGCGCTCCAGGCCAAGATGACGCAGGTCCAGGAAGAGCTGAAGACCCGCGAGGTGATCGGCTCCTCGGGCGGCGGCAAGGTCAAGGTCACCATGAACGGCGCGCAGGAGGTGACCGCGATCGCGATCGATCCCGAGGTGGTGAAGCCGGACGAGGCGGACCTCCTCGAGGACCTGGTCCTGGCCGCTTTTCGCGATGCCCGCGGCAAGGTGACCAAGATGGTCGAGGAGGAGATGGGCAAGGTCACCGCGGGGGCGGGCCTGCCGCCGGGACTCCTGTAGCCCGGGATGCAGTACTCTTCCGCTCTCCTCGAAGCCCTCATCGCCGAGCTCACCCGCCTCCCCGGGCTCGGCCGGAAGTCGGCGCAGCGGA
>DASSLZ010000251.1:0-12452 GCA_035689165.1 Candidatus Eiseniibacteriota bacterium
GCATGCGCGGGCTCCGCTTCTCGCTCCGGCACGAGGAGATCTTCCGCACCCAGGTGCGGGCGATCCTGCGCGCCACCGCCTGCGGGAACGTGCGGATCATGTTCCCGATGGTCGTGGGTCTCGAGGATTTCCGCCGCGCGCGCGCCATCGTCACGCGCGTGCGGCGGCAGCTGGCGCACGAGGGCGTGCCGATGGCCGAGCAGGTGCCGCTGGGCGTGATGGTGGAGACGCCCGCCTCGGTCTTCGCGATCGACCTGATCGCGCGCGAGGCGGACTTCGTCAGCATCGGCACCAACGACCTGATCCAGTACACCCTGGCCGTCGACCGGGGGAACGAATCGCTGGCCGAAGTCTACGAGCCGCTCCATCCCGCGGTGCTCCGCGCCATCCGCACCGTGATCGAGGCGGGGCAGCGGTTCGGCATCCGCGTGGGGATCTGCGGCGAGATGGCGGGCGAGCCGCTCTACGCGGTGCTCCTTCTGGGCCTGGGCGTCGCCGACCTGAGCGTGAGCCCCTACCTCCTGCCGGAGATCAAGACGATCCTCCGCGCCTCGATGTACGAAGAGGCGGTGAGCCTGGCGCAGCGCTGCCTCAGCCTTTCCACCCCCTCGGAGGTGCGCACGATCGTGACCGACTTCATGAGCCGCCGCTTCCCGCAGTACTTCTCGGCATGACGCGCGATGCGCGAAAGCGCGTCGCGCCACTCGATGACGTGAAGCGACGCGCCCGCCTCGACCCGCAAGGAATGGCGGCGCGCATCGAGTCCTTCCCGGAACAGATTCGCGCCGGCGCATCGATCGCGGCCCCGGCCTTGCGCGGCATCACGCCCGGCGTGCCGCGGCGGCTGGTCGTTTTCGGCATGGGCGGCTCCGCGATCGCCGGGGACCTGCTGCGCGCCATTGCCGACCGCGAGGGGGTGGCACCGGTGCAGGTGGTCCGCCACTATCTGCCGCCGGCGTGGCTTTCGCCGGAGGATTTCCTCGTCTTCTCCTCCTACTCCGGAGAGACCGAAGAGACCCTCTCCGCCTTCGAGGCGACGCGCTCGATCGGAGCGCGGGGATGCGTCCTTTCGACCGGCGGCACCCTGGCCGCGCAGGCCGGCGCGGCCGGAATTCCGGCGGCGTTCCTGCCGCCGGGGCACCCGCCCCGCGCGGCGCTCGGGTATTCCTTCGCCACCCTGGCCGCGGTGGCTTCCCACGTGGGCGTGGTCCCCGGCCTCGGCGACCGGATGGAAGGCGCGGCCCAGGCCGTGGAGCGGGTGGTTTCCGACTGCGGGACGCGTGTGCTACAATCGCGCAACTTAGCCAAAAAACTGGCGATACGCTTGGCGGGACGCGCCGTCCTGGTGATCGGGGCAGAGCGCGGGCTGGCCGCGGTCGCACAGCGATGGAAGGGCCAGCTCAACGAGAACGCCAAGCAGCTCGCGTGGGCTTCGGTCCTTCCCGAGATGAATCACAACGAGGTGGACGGCTTCGCCGGGCCGAAGGCCGCGGTGGGGCGCCTCGCGGTCGTGCTGCTCCGGGAGCCGGACGAGCACCCGCGGATCGCCTCGCGTTTCGCCTGGCTCACCGCGTACCTGAAGCGGAGGGGTGTCGTGGCGGTCCCCGTCCTCGTCCCGGGCGAGGACGCGGCGGCGCGGCTCCTCGAAGCGTCCGCCCTGGGAGATTTCGTGAGCTATTACCTCGCGCTCGCCAATGGAGTGGATCCGAGCGCCCTTCCGGGCGTGGAGTCGCTGAAGGAAGCGCTCCGCCGGTGAGGCCGGTCGCCGTCATTCCGGTCGCGGGCGTGGGAACGCGCCTCAAGCCGCATACGATCACCACCCCCAAGGCGCTGCTCACGGTCGCGGGGAAGCCGATCCTGGGGCACATCCTGGATCAGATCGCGCTCGTGAGTCCGGAGCGCGTCGTGCTCGTCATCGGGCCGGGCCCGCACGGCGAGCGCATCCGGGCCTACGGCGCGTCGCGCACGGACCTCGCGGTCTCCTGCGTCATGCAGGAGGAGCCGCTCGGCCTGGGGCACGCCGTGTCCCGCGCGGCCGAAGCGGTGGGGAAGGCGCCGAGCCTGATCCTGCTCGGCGACACGATCATCCGCGCCGATCTGCGGGGGCTCGTGACCGGGGGATCGAAAGTGGGGGTGCGCGAGGTGGAAGACCCGCGGCGCTTTGGCGTGGCCGAGATCGAGAACGGGAGGATCGTGTCGCTGGTGGAGAAGCCAGAGCACCCGAAATCGAACCTGGCCCTGGTCGGCCTCTACTACCTCGAGGACTCGCCCCTCCTCTTCTCGTGCCTGGAACAGGTGGAGCGCTCGGGCAAGCGCACCAAGGGGGAGATTCAGCTCACCGACGGCCTCGCGGAGATGCTGGCGCGCGGCGCGGACCTTCGCCCCTTCCCGGTGGAGGGCTGGTATGATTGCGGCAAGACCGACGCCCTGCTCGAGACCAATCGCGCGCTTCTCGACGTGGCCGGGAACCATGTCGAGCGGCGGGGCGTGATCATCCTGCCCCCGGTCGCGCTGGACCCGACCGCGGAGGTGACGCACTCGGTCATCGGCCCCCACGCATCCATCGGCGCCCGGGCGAAGGTGTCGCGCTCGGTGATCAAGAACTCGATCGTCAATGATGGCGCCGTCGTCGAGGACGTGCTGCTGGATCTCTCGGTGATCGGAGAGAACGCGCTCGTCCGCGGCGGCTACCATCGCCTCAACGTTGGAGACTCTTCGGAGGTCGAAGTCTCGTGAGCGCTCCCGCTACGCAGACCGCACCGGTGGCGCGGCAGAACCCGCGCCTGCGCCATTCCATGCTGTTCACGTCCGAATCCGTTACCGAGGGCCATCCCGACAAGGTGGCCGATCAGATCTCCGACGCGGTCCTCGACGGAATCCTGGGTCAGGATCCCTTCGGACGGGTCGCCTGCGAGACCCTCGTGACGACCGGCCTGGCGCTGGTCGCCGGGGAGATCACCACGAAGTGCTACGTCGACATCCCGCGCATCGTGCGGGAGACGATCCGCTCGATCGGCTACGACGACCCGCAGTACGGATTCGACTGGGAGACCTGCTCGGTCCTGACGGCGATCGACGAGCAGTCGCGCGACATCGCGCAGGGCGTGGACCGCCGCGGCGCGGGGGACCAGGGATTGATGTTCGGCTACGCCGTGCGGGAGACGCCGGAGCTGATGCCGCTTCCGATCATGCTGGCGCACCGGCTGACGAAGGCGCTCGCCGACGCGCGCCGGTCGGGGAAGTTCCCGGAGATCCGGCCCGACGGCAAGTCGCAGGTCACGGTCGAGTACGAAGACGACGTGCCGAAGCGGATCGACACGGTCGTGCTCTCGACCCAGCACGCGGAGATGGGGGACGCCGAGATCGCCCGGCTCCGCGATCGCATCATCGACGAGATCATCCGGCCGGCCCTCCCCAAGGGACTGGTCGACAAGGATCCGGTCTATCACATCAACCCCACGGGCCGGTTCGTCTTGGGCGGCCCGCGCGCGGACACGGGACTGACCGGCCGGAAGATCATCGTCGACAGCTACGGCGGCTTCGGCGGGCACGGCGGGGGCGCCTTCAGCGGGAAGGATCCGACGAAGGTGGACCGTTCGGGCTCGTACGCGGCGCGGCACGTGGCGAAGAACCTGGTGGGCTCCGGGCTGGCCGACCGCGTGACGGTGCAGGTGGCCTACGCCATCGGCGTCGAGGAGCCGGTCTCGGTGATGGTGGACAGCCACGGCACCGGCAAGGTGCCGGACGCCCGGCTCGGCGAGCTGGTGCGGAAACATTTCGACTTGAGGCCGCAGGCGATCATCCATGCGCTCGATTTGCGGAAGCCGATCTACCGGCGCACCGCGGCCTACGGACATTTCGGACGCGACAACGAGGGGTTCAAGTGGGAGATCCTCGACCGCGTGGAGGAATTGAAGCGTGACGCCTGAGACGATGGTCGCCATGACGCCGCAGGGACATGTGGCGAACCCCAAGCTGGCCGAAGAAGGACTCCGTCGCATCGAGTGGTCGGAGCGGGAGATGCCGGTCCTGCGCCAGGTGCGCGAGCGCTTCCTGAAGGAAAAGCCGTTCCGCGGACGGCGCGTCGCCGCCTGTCTGCACGTCACCACCGAGACCGCAAATCTCATGACGACGCTCAAGGCCGGCGGCGCGGAGATCGCGCTCTGCGCCTCGAATCCGCTCTCGACGCAGGACGACGTGGCCGCCGCGCTCGCGCACCGGCTGGAGATCCCGACGTTCGCGATCAAGGGCGAGGACGCCGAGACCTACTACAAGCACATCGCGGCCTGCCTCGACGTGCGTCCGGAATTCACCATGGATGACGGCGCCGACCTGGTCACCGTGCTCCACACCCAGCGCGCGGCCGACGCCAAGGGCGTCATCGCCGGGACCGAGGAGACCACCACCGGCGTCATCCGCCTCCGCGCCATGGCCAAGGACGGGGCGCTCCGCTACCCGATCCTCGCCGTGAACGATGCCAAGACGAAGCACCTCTTCGACAACCGCTACGGGACCGGGCAGAGCACCATCGACGGCGTGCTCCGCGCCACGAACCGGCTCCTGGCCGGCTCCAAGTTCGTGGTGCTGGGCTACGGATGGTGCGGCCGGGGCCTCGCGAGCCGCGCCCGGGGCATGGGCGCGCACGTGATCGTGACCGAGATCGATCCGCTCCCCGCGCTCGAAGCGGTGATGGACGGCTTTCCGGTCATGCCCGCCTCCGAGGCCGCGAAGGTCGGCGACGTGTTCGTCACCGTCACCGGGAACCTGAACGTGATCCGCATGGAGCACTTCCGCCTGATGAAGGACGGCGCCATCGTCGCCAACTCCGGACACTTCAACGCGGAGATCGACCTCGAGGCGCTGGCGAAGGAAGCCTCCGCCACGCGGGAGGTGCGGCCCTTCGTGCAGGAGTTCACGCTCGGCGCCAAGCGGGTGTTCGTCCTGGGCGAAGGAAGGCTCATCAACCTCGCCGCCGCCGAGGGGCATCCCGCCTCCGTCATGGACATGAGCTTCGCCAACCAGGCGCTCGGGCTGGAATATCTGCAGACGCACGCGAAGGAGCTGAAGCCGAACGTCTACGCCATTCCCGCTCCGGTCGACGCCGAGATCGCGCGCCTGAAGCTGGAAGCGCTCGGAGTCCGCATCGACACGCTGACGCCCGAGCAGGTCGCGTACCTCGCGTCCTGGCAGCAGGGAACGTAGGAGCGACCACACCGGCATGTGGCTCTTGGGACGGGTGCCCGTCCGCCGCAAGTACCAGATCCTGGGGCTCTGCCTTCTTTCGGTCGCCCTCTTCGTGGCGCTCGCCCTCTTCACGCGCGACGCCCGCGACACCACGGCCGATCTCCTCTCCACGGGCGCCGTCCGGAACCAGGGCGGGGTCGTCGGCGCGTTCGCCGCCTCGGGCCTGGTCGCCTTCCTCGGTCTCGCGGGAGCCTGGCTCGCGCCGATGGTCCTCCTCGCCTGGGGGTGGAACCGGATCCGGCTGCGCCCCGCGGGCGATCTCGCGCTGCGCACCGGGATCGGGCTCTGCGGCGCCGTGGTCGCGCTGGGACTCCTCGACCTCCTCTCGGGCGGAAACCGCGGTCTGGCCGGACGGCTCGGCGAATGGATCGGGCTCGTCGCCACGCGGCTTCTCGGGCGCGTGGGGAGCGAGCTCGCGCTCGGGACGGCGCTGGTGGTGATCGGCGTGGTCGCCTTCGAGCTGGGGGCTTCCTCGCCCCTCCGCCGCGCGGCCGCGGCACTGCTCGCCCGCATCCTGCCCGCGCCGGCTCCCAAGAAGCGCGCCGCGGCAGCGCCGGCCGAGGAGACGCCCGCGCCCGAGCTGCCGCGCCGCGGCCGGAAGGCCCCGATCGTCGAAGAGGAAGAGGCGCTCGCTTCGGCGTTCGCGCCTCCCGCCGGCGAGGCCGCCGCGCGGCGCGAGTCCAAGCCGCGCATCGTGTCGCGGAACGAGGCGCGCGCGGAGTCGATGTCGATCCCGTTCCCGCCCCCCTCGCCCGCGGCGCCGGAGAAGCGGCGAACCGCGCCCGCCACGGTGGGCGGACTGGGATCCGGCCCCGGCGTTCCCGGCTCCGCCGGTGCTCCCGAGGCGGGCCTCACGCTGGCGCCCGCGCCCGCGATGGACGCGGCGCTCCCTCCGGTGGATCTCCTCGACCGCCACGAGTCGAAGACGCACGTGGTGGACGAGGCCGAGCTCCTCGAGCTCTCGCGGGTGCTCGAGCGCACGCTGGCCGACTTCGACGTGGCGGGGAAGGTTTCCGAGGTGCACCCCGGCCCCGTGATCACGCTGTTCGAGTACGAGCCCGCGCCCGGCGTGAAGGTGAACCAGATCCTCAACCGTCAGGACGATCTCGCGCTCTCGCTCAAGGCGCAGCGGATCCGCATCGTGGCGCCGATCCCGGGGAAGGCGGCGGTGGGGATCGAGATCCCCAATCGCAAGAAGTCGCTCGTCTCCTTCCGCGAGATCGTGACGTCGAAGACGTTCCAGGAGAGCGGGGACGCGCTGCCGTTCGCCCTCGGCAAGGACGTGGCGGGAGAGCCCTTCACGACCTCGCTGGAGAAGATGCCGCACCTGTTGATCGCGGGCGCGACCGGCTCGGGGAAGAGCGTCTGCATCAACACGCTGATCATGAGCCTGCTCATGACGCGCACGCCGGCCGAGCTCCGCTTCATCATGATCGATCCCAAGATGCTCGAGCTCACGCCCTACAACAAGATCCCGCACCTCGCGATGCCGGTCGTGACCGAGCCGAAGAAGGCGGCGCAGGCGCTCCGCTACTGCGTGAAGCAGATGGAGACCCGCTACCAGCTCCTCGCCAAGCACGGGGCGCGGAACATCGAGTCGTACAACCGGCTCGGTCTCGACCCGGCGGTGGCCGGCGCCGACGCGAAGCTCCCGTACCTCGTCGTGGTGGTGGACGAGCTGGCCGATCTCATGGCGCTCCTCCCCGCGGAGATCGAGGAGCCGATCGGCCGGCTGGCGCAGATGGCGCGCGCGGTGGGCATCCACCTGATCCTCGCGACGCAGCGCCCCTCGGTGGACGTGATCACCGGGATGATCAAAGCGAACTTCCCCTCGCGGATCGCCTTCCAGGTCGCGAGCCGCACCGACTCGCGCGTGATCCTGGACATGAACGGCGCGGAGAGCCTCCTGGGCCACGGCGACTCGCTCTTCCTCCCGGCCGGCAAGCCCGAGCCCTACCGGATCCACGGCTCCTACGTGTCGGGCGAGGAGATCGAGCGCGTCGTCGGCTTCCTGAAGGCGCAGGGGGGGCAGGTCGTGTCCGACGACTCCGCGCTGGAACAGGTGCGCGCCCTGGAGGATTCGGAGAGCGACGACGAGCTGTTCGAAGAAGCGATGCGCCTGGTCGTGCTGCATCAGCAGGCCTCCACCTCGATGCTCCAGCGCCGTCTCAAGGTCGGGTACTCGCGCGCGGCGCGGCTGCTCGATCTCCTCGAGGAGCGCGGGGTGGTCGGGCCGTCCGAGGGGGCGAAGGGGCGCGAAGTGCTCGTCACCGAGCATGAGCTGGCCGAGCGGCGCGCGGCGCACGCGTCGCTGGACGAGGACGCGTGAGCGTTCCGATCGAGCTGACCGCGGCCGGCGACTCCGTGCGCGCCCATGCCGCGCCGCGCGTGGATGACGGCGCCGCCACGTCCCGGGTGGCCCTGGTCACGCTGGGCTGCGCCAAGAACCTCGTGGACTCGGAGATCATGGCGGGCCTGCTCGCCTCCGGCGGATTCACGACGACGGCGTCGCCCGAAGAGGCCGACGTCGCGGTCGTGAACACCTGCGCCTTCATCGGCCCCGCCCAGAAGGAGTCGATCGACCGGATCCTCGAGCTGGCCGCGCTGAAGCGCGAAGGGCGCCTGCGCGGCCTGATCGTGGCGGGATGCCTGGCCCAGCGCTTCCAGGGGGAGATCCTCCGCGAGATCCCCGAGGTGGACGCCGTCGTCGGGACCGGGCAGGTGGAGGCGATCGTGCGCGTGGCGCACCGGGTGCGCCGCGGCGGCGCGACGCCGCTCCTCGAAGTGGGGCCCGCCGGCACCGCGGTCGATCTCGCCGCCCATCGCGCCGTCTCGACGCCGCGGCATCTGGCCTATCTCCGCATCGCCGACGGCTGCGACTTCCGCTGCACCTTCTGCATCATCCCGACGCTCCGCGGGGATCTCCGGAGCCGGCCGCTGGAGTCGGTGGTGGAGGAGGCGCGGCGGCTGGCCGAGGCGGGAACGAAGGAGCTGCTTCTGATCGCGCAGGATTCCACATCCTACGGCGCCGACCGCTACGGGACCTCGCGCCTTCCCGATCTCCTCCGCGCTCTCGCGGGCGTTCCGGGGATCGAGTGGATCCGGGTGCACTACACCCATCCGAAGACCTGGAACGAGGAGCTGATCCGCGCGTTCGAAGAGGAGCCGAAGATCTGCCGCTATGTCGACATTCCGCTGCAGCACGTCACCGACGCGATGCTCCGGCGCATGCGCCGCGAGGTGCGGCGCGCCGACACCGAGCGCCTGATGGAGACGCTCCGGAGCCGGCTGCCCGGCGTGGCGATCCGCACGCACTTCATCGTGGGCTTTCCCGGCGAGGCCGACGAGGACTTCGAGGAACTCTTGAGCACCGTGGAGCGCGCCGCCTACGACCACGTCGGCTGCTTCGCCTATTCGCGCGAAGAGGGGACGCCGGCAGGGCGGATGAAGGAGCAGGTTCCCGAGCGGGTGAAGCTCGAGCGGCGGCGGCGGCTCCTCACCGCGCAGCGCGGCGTGGCCGCGCGCGTGTGGGGCGCCTGGGTGGGGCGCGAGGTGACGGCTCGGGTGGACGGGCCCGGCGCGAAGGACGGCGTCTGGGAGGGCCGTGTGGAACAGCAGGGTTACGAGGTGGACGGGAAGACGCTGATCCGGACGCGCAGTGGGGCCGCCCCGCTCCTGCCGGGCGACCGGGTGACGGTCCGGATCCGCGCCGTGCGGGGGTACGACCTGGATGGGGAGGTTCTCACGTGAAGGGACGCGTCCTTGGATGGAAGCCTCGGGCGGCACTCGTGACGCTCGGGGCGTTCGCGCTGCTTGGGCTGGGATGGGGACCGGCGCCCGCGCGCGCGTATGTCCCGACCCATGGGATGATGCTGGACTCCCTGGCCGCCACGGTGGCCGCGGACCTGCTGCGCGGCCAGCCGACCGACCGCGCGGTGGTGGTCCTGATCCCGCTGGAGGGGGACACCTCGGGTCTCCTGGGGCAGCGACTTCTGGAGAAGCTCCGCTCCGTGACCAGCGACGTCCGCGTGCGGGAGCGGCCGCTGGCGCAGCCCGGCGCCCAGTCCCCGACGATGCCGCCCGGCATGCCGCCGCCCAGCGTCCCGGTCTCCGACTCGGGATCGGCGCCGCTCGAGCTGCATGCGCGCCTGGATGGCGCCGGGGTCAGCTACGTGCGGCGGATCCGTTCCTTCCCCTTCGGGGTGAAAGGATACGAGCGGCTCGTGACCATGCGCGCGAGCGCCACGATGCAGGATCCGGCGACGGGGCGGGTGGTCTGGGCCCAGAGCGCCTCGGGCTCGCTCCAGGACGTCGTTCGAAAGCGCGATCTCGCGTACGTCACCGGCGGCTCGACCGGATGGAACCCGCCGCTGCCGCAGGGCACGGGGCCCCGCATCTTGGAGCCCCTGATCGTGGTCGGGGTGGTGGCCGGTCTGGTCGTTCTCTTCTACTCCAACCGGAACTGAGGAGCGGGTCCACCATGAACGCAGGGAGGGTCGGCATGAGTCTGGCGGCCAGGCAGCACCAGGTGCTCGGGCGGGACTACTTCGACCGCGGCCAGTACGCCGATGCGATCCGCGAGATCGAGGAGGCGCTCCGGCTGGTGCCCGATTTTCCGGATCTGCACAATCAGCTCGGGCTGGCGCTCGGCATGAGCGGCGAGCGGGAGCGATCGGTGGCGGCGTTCCGCCGCGCGCTCGAGCTCAATCCCCAATACCTGGAGGCGCGGCTGAATCTGGCGATCGTCTATAACGAGCTGGGGCGCTACGAAGAGGCGCTCGAGGAGTTCGCGGTGGAGCGGCCGCGCGATCCCGACCACGAGAACCTCTCGCCCGACGTGCGCACCTTCCTGGCCGATTCGCACGTGCTGCTGGGGGACACCTACCGCGATCTCGGGATGCCCGTCGACGCGACGCAGGAGTACCGGAAGGCGCTCAAGCTGGCGCCGCAGTTCCTGGACGTGAAGAACAAGCTGGGCACGGTCTACTGCGGCATGGGGCTCTACGCCGACGCCGAGGCCGAGCTCCGCTCCGCGCTCGCCCAGAACCCGCGCTACGTCGACGCGCGCACCACGCTCGGCCTGGTCTACTACCGCTCGGGCAAGCGCCACCGCGCCCGCGAGGAGTGGGAGCGCTGTCTCATGGAGCGCGACGGGGACGTCCGCGCGCGCGCCTATCTCGAGATGCTGGAGCGCGAAGAGGGCGCGGACCCGCTCCCTTCATGATCCGGCGCGCACGCTTCCAACTCCGCCGCGCGGCGCCGTTCCTGGCACTCCTCTTGTCCGTGTTCGGCTGCGGTGCCGCCGCGCTTCAGGAGCGAAGCGGGGGCACCGCCAGCTTCGAATCGGGGAAGTCCGCGTACGACCGGGGGGACTGGATCCAGGCGCAGCTCGACCTCAAGGCCTATGTCGAGCAGTACCCCGGAACCGACCGCACCGACGACGCGCTCTACTACCTGGGCCTGGCGTACTTCAAGTCCAAGGACTACGCGCTGGCTTCGACGCAGTTCGACCGGCTGTCGCGCGACTTCCCGCAGTCACCGTTCCAGCCCGACGCGCTGTTCTACCTGGCCCGGTGCGACGACCTGGATTCCCGGCCCGCGCCGCTCGACCAGACCGAGACGCAGCGCGCGATCGACCGCTACAAGCAGTTCCTGGACGCCTATCCCGACCACGCGCACGCCGCCGAGGCGAAGCAGCGCACGCAGGCGCTGCGCGACCGCCTGGCCGAGAAGCGGTTCCGGAACGGCCGCCTCTACGCCAAGCTCAAGCAGCCTCAGGCCGCCGCCATCTATCTCCGCGAGCTGATCGACGACTATCCCGAGTCGCGCTGGTCGGGCGACGCGGCCGTGCTCCTGGCGGACGTCCTCGTGAAGCTGGGCCGGAAACAGGAGGCGATCGAGGCGCTGCGGAGGGTCCCGCCGTCCGCGACCGACGAGGTCAAGTCGCGCGCGGCCGGCGAGCTCCGGGAGCTGGGCTCCAGCGCCACCCCGTGAGGCGCCGCGGACGGCGTCGCGTCGGCATCCTCGGCGGCTCCTTCGATCCCGTCCACGTCGGACACCTGATCCTGGCCGAGGCCGCGTTGGAGCACCTTCGGCTCGACCGCCTCCTGCTCCTGCCCGCCGGCCGCCCCGCGCACAAGCGCCGCCGCGCGCTCGCTCCGGCCGAAGACCGGGTCGCGATGCTCCGTCTGGCCGCGCGCGCCAATCCGCGCCTCGAAGTCTCGACCGTGGAAGCGGCCCGCGCCGGCGTGACCTTCACCGTGCGCACGCTGGAGGCGCTGGCGGCCGCCGAGCCCGCCGACTACTTCTTCCTGATGGGGGAGGACAGCCTGCGCGAGTTCGGCACCTGGCGCGAGCCCGGCCGCATTCTCGAGCTCGCCAAGCTGGCGGTGGTGCGCCGGGAGGGAACGCCGCACGCCGACGTCCGCGGGGCGCTCCGGCGGCGCGTGGTCTTCGTGCCGATGCCCGGCGTCGGGATCTCCTCGTCCGCGATCCGGCGGCGCGTCGCGCGGGGTGCCTCCGTGCGATACTGGGTGCCGGACGCGGTGCTGACCTACATGGACCGACATGGACTCTACCGAAGCCGGCGAACGCGCCGGGCGTAGCCTTCTCCTCGTCGACGGCTCGGCGCTCCTCTACCGCAGCCATTTCGCGTTCCTCCGGAACCCGCTCAAGAATTCGCGCGGCGAGGTGACGACCGTCACCTTCGGCATGCTCCAGGCTCTGCTTCCGCTGCTGGACAAGCAGAAGCCGGATCGCATGGCCGTGGTCTTCGACACGGTCGCGCCCACGTTCCGCCACCGGGTCTACCCCGAGTACAAGGCGCACCGCCCGAAGATGCCGGACGACCTGGCCTGCCAGATCCCGCGCGTTCGGGACGCGATCCGCTTCCTGGGGGTGCCGATCGTGGAGCAGGAGGGGGTGGAGGCCGACGATCTCATCGGAAGCCTCGCCTGCGAGGCGGCGCGCGAGGGCGCGATGACGCTCATCCTGACCTCGGACAAGGACTTCTTTCAGCTGGTGAACGATCGCATCGTGCTCTTGGCGCCGCGCGGGCGCGGAGGCGGCGAAGCGATCACGGTGGACCGTGCCGGCGTGCGGGAGCGCTACGGCGTCGATCCGGGGCAGATCGTGGATCTGCTCGCGCTCATGGGCGACGCGTCCGACAACGTCCCCGGCGTGCCGGGCGTGGGGGAGAAGACCGCGGC
>DASSLZ010000252.1:0-2262 GCA_035689165.1 Candidatus Eiseniibacteriota bacterium
TCCCGACGCGCTCGTGCTCCTGGGCGAAGGCTGGGACGAGCTCCTCGACTTCCTCGATCGCCGCTTCGAGTTCGGCCCCGACCTGCGCGGGCTGCTCCGCGTGGCGCACGACGCGGAAGAAGCCGCGCGGATCGCGTGGGGAGTATGAGGTGAAACGGCTCGCGATCCTCTTCGCCCTCGCGGTCGCTCTCGGAGCAGCGGTCATGGGCGCCGACCCGGGTCCCGCGGATGCCGCCGCTAGGGGTCGCGCCCGTGCCGCCGCCGCCAAGGGTCAAGCCCACGACTCCGCCACCGCCAAGGGCTCCCTTTCCCAGTTGCTGGCCCCCGCCTACGAGCGCACGGCACGAACCTGGCCCAAAGTCGGGGGAGGGTTCGAAGGCCGCCGGATCGTGACCTATCTGGAGCGCCGCGATACGCGGAAGATGGATCTCGCCGCAGCGCGCTTCGTTCCCCGCGCCGACAGCCTCGCCGCGCGACATCGCGAGGCATCGTTCGATCCCCGGGACGCGATCTACAGCACGTTTCGCGTGGGGGCCGACACGCTTCGCTTCACATGGGGCCACATGGCGGAGGAATTCGGCGGCGTGCCTCGGGTGATCCTGGCTGGCCCAGGCGCGGCGCCACGCGCTTTCCTTCTTGCGCCCCTAGCGCATTGGAACGTGGACGCACTCTGGGTCGTGGACGAATACATCGTATTCGGATGCGCCAGCGAATCCGAAGGCGGGGGGATCGCCGAGCAGATCGTGGTTTGGAATCTAGCCACCGGCCGTTGGTTCGGAACTCCGAGCGAATCGGCCCTCGCGCACCGCGGGTTCAAGCTTCGGGACTTCTTCCCGGCATGGCGTACGGCCCAGGCGGCGGTCGTGCAGGGCTCGGTCGTGCTCCAGGGGAGCGACCGCGCGTTGGCGCTCGATCCCAAAGCGGGCTCCTGGTCGCTGGTGAGCATCGCCGGCCTCGCGATCGGGCCGAACGTCCACCAGATCGCGCGTCGTCTGATACCCGTCACCGAAGCCATGCGCTCGCGCCTGCTCCCGCAGCTGCTCGGCGCCTTCCAGGAACGGAATCGCGAGGTCGACAGCGTCCAGGTCCTCGAGGTGATGCAGGACCCGTGTGCCGCGCAGCGGGGACGGGCCGCCGTGCTCGCGATGGGGTTGGCGCCGTCGAAGGCGACGGCGGCCCAATCCACCGATATCGCGACGACACTGAATCGCCAGCTCTTCGGGATCTTCCTGGCCGACAGCACGGCCTCCACGGTCATGGCGAAGATCGACATGTTCCCGACCGTCGCCTATCTCGACTACGTCGTGTACTTCGACCTGGAGGCCGCGGACGACGCGATCGTCATCTGGGGCCAGGGGGCGAGGTACGGCGGGGATGAGGCCCAGCGAGGATACCGATGCGGGAACTGAGCGATTCCATCCGCGACCACATCGCGCGCGCGGACTGGACCCCGACCGGCGACGCGCAGGCCCGGCGGACCGAGGAGTTGATGATCCGCTCGTTCCGCGCGCAGATCGAATCGATCCCGCCGTACGGCGCGTTCGTGCGCCACCTGGGCGTGGATCCCGCGCGGGTCGAGCGCTGGCAGGACATTCCCCCCGTGCCCTGCTCCGCGTTCAAGAGCCACGAGCTTTGCTCCGCGACTCCCGACGAGACCGCCGGCGTCACGTTCGAGACCAGCGGCACGACGATCTCCCAGCCGGGGCGCGTGCGCCTCGCGGACACGACGCTCTACGAGACTTCGCTGCTCCGGAATTTCGAGCGGCACCTCTTGCCCGACGGCCCGCGCCTGAAAGCGATCGTCTTCGGCCCGAGCGCGGCCGACGCGCCGCATTCCTCCCTCTGGTTCATGGTGGACCGCGTGGCGCGCGAGTACGGGTTGGAGCCGCTCTACGTGGTGCAGCACGGCGATCCGCGGTGGAAGGCCGCGGACGACGCGATCCGGCTCGCGATGGAGAAGCGCGAGCCGCTTCTCCTTCTGGGGACGACGCTCCTCTTCATGGCCTACTTCGAGCGCCTCCGGATCCTGAACGCCGCGTTCCAGCTCCCGCCCGAAAGCCGCGCCATGGATACGGGCGGAGCGAAGGGGCAGATCGCCGAGTTCACGCGCGCCGAGGTGGAAGAGGCGTTCGAGCGGCACCTGGCGCTCCCCCCCTCGCACGTCGTGAACGAGTACGGCATGGCGGAGATGGGGAGTCAGTTCTACGAGGACTCGCTGCTTGCGGAGCACCAGCGGCGGGAAGCGATTCCCGGGACACACCT
>DASSLZ010000253.1:0-4036 GCA_035689165.1 Candidatus Eiseniibacteriota bacterium
CGCCGGTTCGACTCGCGGGCGGTGCGACCCAACGGGCCCGCGTCCACGATTCGCCCCATCCCCCAACTTGCGCCAGCGCAAGTTCGGACGGCTCTGCAAGAGGGACAACTTGCGCTGGCGCAAGTCGAGATCAGCTCTGGATTGAATGGAGCCACGCCCGGACTGAATGGAGCCGTGCCCGGATTGAATGGAGCCACGCCCGGACTGAATGGAGCCGTGCCCGGATTGATCGGAGCCACGCCCGGGTTGAATGGAGCCGTGCCCGGGTTGAATGGAGCCGGGTCAGGGTCTTCGAGCAATCACCCTGATCCGGCTCCCGTTGTGCCTGGCTTGGCCGTTGGAACGCCGGGCCTCCAGCAGCCCAGTCCCGGCCCAAGCCAGCGCTTCCTGGTCAAGCTCACGATCGACAAGGCCACCCACGACAAGCTGCGCCGCGCGCAAGCTCTTCTCAGCCACGCCATTCCCGCCGGAGACGTGGTCCAGGTGCTCGACCGCGCCCTGGATGCTCTGATCACGCAGCTGGAGCGGCGGAAGGCCGGGGCCGAGCGCGCCGGCCGATCCCGTCCGACCATGCGGCCGCGGTATATCCCGGCACGGATCCGTCGCGCCGTATGGGAGCGGGACGGCGGGCAGTGCACGTTCGTCGGCGCCGATGGGCACCGATGCACCGCGCGAGGGTTCCTCGAGTTCGATCACACGAAACCTGTTGCCCGGGGAGGGGAGGCGTCCGTGGAAGGGATTCGGCTCCGTTGTCGGACCCATAATCAATATGAAGCCGAGCGCGTGTTTGGCGTGGCGTTCATGAGGAGAAAGCAGCGGGAGGCGCGGGAGGCTGCGCCGGGGCAGGAGGATGAGCGGGGGCTGGGGGCCGAACCGGGGCAGGCGGCTGCGCCGAGGCAGGAGGCTGCGCCGAGACAGGCGGATGCGCCGAGCCGAGGTATTGCGCCGGACCAGGGCAATGGGCCACGCCCATTGCCGCGAGACGCTACGGAGACGCCGCCCGAACCACTCCCCTGATCCAGCCGACATCATCTAGGCGCGCGCGCTGGTAAGGGCTACTATTGGGATCTCCTCGGGGTTTCGAGAGACCCCGAACCCACTCTATCCAGCGGGGGCCGACTCATGCCCGGCGACTATCGCTATCTGGACGAGAGCACCCTCGTCGCATCCACCTACTGGGGCACGATTTCCCTGGTCGACATCCTCGAGACGATCACGCATCGGGCGGGGGACCTTGCGGAGCACCACCCGAAGGCGAGCGTGGTCGATCTTTCCGCGGCCAAGTGGCACGAGACGCCGCCCAAGTTCATGCATCATCAGATCGAAAGGCTTCGCCCGGCGTTGGCGCCGCCCAAGGTGCGCACGATCCTGATCGCGCCAAGCGACTTCTTCTACGGCTTCGCGCGGATGTACGCCATCATGCACAACGTCTACGGTGCCGCGAACGTGGAGGTCGCGCGGTCCTGGGCGGACGCGGCCCACATTCTCGGCATGGATCTCTCCTCGGCGGAGAATTGGTCGCGCGAGCGGGTCGCGCAGGAAGAGGCTGCCCAGGCGGCGGACACGACCCGGATGCCGAAGCCGTGAGCGCCGGGCAGTCGGTTCGCGCGCGCGCGACGCGGCGGTTCGACGCCCCGGCCGAACGCGTCTATGCGGCGTGGCTCGATCCCGCGAAGATCCGCGACTGGTTCGGGCCGGGCCTGGGACCCATGGTGCGCATCGACGTGGAGCCACGCGTGGGCGGCCGGTTCTCCTGGGTGCAGCGCCGCGGCGACAAGGACGTCGAGCACGTGGGAGCGTTCCTCGCGATGGACCCGCCCCGGCGGCTGGCGTTCACCTTCGCGGTCCCGCCCGATCCGGAGAGCCGCGTTTTCGTGGACCTGGCCCAGCGCGGCGAAGGGTGCGAGGTGACGGTCACGCACGAGATCCCCGCCGAGTGGGCGGCCTTCATTCCGAAGAGCATCGAGGCGTGGAGCAAGATGCTGGACGCCATGGCGGGGACAGTCTGAGGCTGCGGCCCGACCGTGGCCCCCAACTCCAGTAAAGTCGCTCTAGGCCCCGCCGTCTTCGCGACGGCCGCGGGCATGTTCGCCTCGCAGGTCGGCGGGCGCGCGACGCGCGACGCCCTCTTCCTCTCCCACTTCCCGGTCACCGCGCTCCCCGTGATGATCATGGCCACGGCGGTGCTCGCGCTCGCATTGGCCTACGTTTCGACGCGGGCGATGGTCCGCTGGGGGCCGGCCGTCGTGATGCCGGCGGCCTTTGCCCTGAGTGCCGCGCTCCTGGTCGTCGAGTGGGGCGTGTCGTACGTGGCGCCGGGCGTCGCCGCCGTCCTGGTCTATCTCCATTTCGGTGGGCTGGGCGCGCTCCTGATCTCGGGATTCTGGTCGTTCCTGAACGAGCGGCTCGATCCGCGGAGCGCCAAGCGGCAGCTGGGCCAGGTGAACGCCGCGGGGACGCTGGGCGGCCTGGGAGGGGGTCTGCTCGCGGCAGAGCTGGCGCGGCACATCCCGGTGGCGGCGATGCTTCCGGTGCTCGCCGGGATCCAGGTGGTGTGTGCGGCGGGGATGGTGCAGTTGCGGGCGCGGGGGGAGCGAGAGGCCAGGGCGGTTGGTGACGCGCAACGGGGGGCCGGCGCGGCTCCAGGCGGCTCCGGCCGAGCTCCCGATGAAGCGAAGCCCCAATCGCCCCGCCAGGCCGGCGCCTCCACAGCGCCTGCCACCTCCACATCGCCCCGCCAGGCCGGCGCCTCCACAGCGCCTGCCACCTCCACCGCCAACCTGCGCGCGCTCCTCTCCATGCCCTACATCCGGAATCTCATCGCACTCGTCGTGCTGCTCACCGTCGCCGACGTGATGATCGACCTGGTGCTGAAGGGGCGGGCTGCACTGGTGTGGCCGCACGGGGCGGGGCTCCTGCGCTTCTTCGCCGCGTTCTACACGGGCGTTTCGCTCCTGATCTTCCTGGTCCAGGCCTTCGTGAGCCGCTTCGTTCTGGAACGGGTCGGACCCGCGCGGGCGGCCGCGATCCTCCCGGCGGGGACCGCGATCGGGGCGGCCGGGGCGTTCGTGGCGCCCGGTCTGACGGCCGCGGCCATCGCGCGCGGGACGCAGTCGGTGCTCATGGCCTCGCTCTTCAACGCCGGCTACGAGGTGCTCTTCACGCCGGTGCCGGCGCGCGACAAGCGCGCCATCAAGTCGCTCGTGGACGTGGGCGCCTCGCGCGCGGGGGACCTCCTGGGTGCGGCGATCGCGCAGGCCGTGGTCTTCATGCCGATGGCGCTGGCCAGCCGGGGGAACGTGCTGCTCGCCCTCGCGGTCGCGCTCTCAGGGGTTGCCTTCTTCCTGACGCTCCGGTTGCAGCGCGGATACGTGCTGGCGCTGGCACGGGGCCTGGTCACGCGCGCGGTGCATCTGGAGCTGTCGGAGGCCACCGATTCGATCACGCGATCGACCCTGTTGAAGACATTGCAAATCTCTCGCCCCGTTGAGCGGGCGAGGGTCGAGGGTGGCGTCCAGAGGGCGGCGCGTGTCGAGGGGGGCGCCCCAAGGGCAGCGAGGACCGAGGGTGGCGTCCAGGAGGCGGCAACAGCACGAGGCACCACATCCAGCTCCCACACCGAGTTAAGATATATATTAACAGGACAGAACCAACCCCTCGAGGACGAGTCGCCCGAAGCCCAACGAGCTCGCGCGCTCCGGTCTCGCGATCTCGAGACCGTCCGCGGCGCTCTACGGCAAGGCCCCATTCCGGAATCGCTCCTTCCGCAGGCGGTCTCGCTCCTCGCCTGGGACCCCGTGGCGCAGGACGCCATCTCGACGCTGCGCCACACCGGCGCCTCGGCCATCGACGCTCTCGTCGAGCCGATCCTGGATCCCGATTCCGACTTCACGATCCGCCGGCGCGTGCCGCTGGTCCTGGGCACCATCGCCGACCCGCGCTCGGTCCAGGCGCTCCTGCTCTCCCTGACCGACCGGCGCTTCGAAGTGCGCTACCGCTCGGGCCGGGCGCTGGCGCATCTCCACTCGCTCGATCC
>DASSLZ010000254.1:0-24606 GCA_035689165.1 Candidatus Eiseniibacteriota bacterium
GACGCGCGACGCCGGCGCGGCGCGAGCCCGCGGCGCCGGCGAGCAGCGAGACCGCACCGAGCCCGGCACACGCGGCGAGCGCGTGCATGCGCAGGGCCGCGGGCACGGGCGCGGCCCAGCCGGCCGCGTGTCCGGCGGCAAGCAGCATCCAGGCGAGCGCGGAAGCGGGAAGACGGAACGAAGCGAGCGGGCGCACGTGCGCCTCCGGCGCGGGGCGGTGGAGCGACGCGCGGAGGAGGTCGCGCGATGTCGAGAGCGGCGCCAACCACGAGGCGCCGCGGCGTTCGGGAGCGGCGCGAACCACGGCGCCGCGGTTCTTCCTAGGGGCGGACGGGGAGGGTGACGATCTCCGTGAAGAGCTCGCGTCCGTCGGTGCCGGACGCCTTGCAGTAGATACGGACGCGGTGCTCGCCGTTCTGCGCCACTTCGGTCGGCACGACCCCGGCGAACACGCGTTCGCCGCTGTCGAGCTTGGTCATGCGCTTCGCCTGGAAGGCTCCCTCGGGGGAAGCGGCGTAGAGCCAGACCTCGACCGAGGGATCCCAAGCATCCTCGGGGATCGTCACGGTAACGGGGAGCGGATTGGATAGCGAGATGCCTTCCGGCGGCGCCAGCTGGAGCGGCTGCTCGGAGCGGGCGCCGAACTCCGCGGTGACGTAGTGATCGCCACCCGCCTTCACGTCGATCACGGTGACCTGGGCGGGAAAGTTGCGCCGGACGACCCGCACGCTGTGATTGCCCGGCTTGAGCGAGACGGAGAGCGGCGTCACGCCACGCACCACGCCGTCGACCCAGACGGGATCACCCTTCCCCGACTCGAACCCGGCGTCGGTGAGAAGGGCCGAGCGGATGGTGAGCTTTCCGGTCGTGGGCACGGGGCCCGCGCTTCCGATCACCTCCACGGGCGCGTCGCGCAGAACATCGATCTCCTGCGTCGAGCCGGTCGCGCCGGGGCCGCCGAAGCGCACCAGGTGGCGCCCCACGGGCACGCGGTCCAGGCGGAGCGGTGTCGTTCCCGCGAACGATCCGTCGAGATAGACGTCCAGCGTGCGCGCCGGATCGGAGGCGCGGAGCGCCATGGTTCCGTAGATCGCGGGATGGACGGCGAGCCGCTCGCCCCCGGTCACCCGAACCGTGTCGCGCCACGTGCCGGCGGGGCCCCAGTCGAGCTCGACGCGATGCGCGCCCGTCTCCAGCTCCACGCCGACGAGCGGCGTCTTCCCGTCGAGCCAATCGCCGTCCACGCGCACCGCGGCTCCGGGAGGGTCGGAGAAGAAGTCGACGATCCCCTTCGCGGCCACGACGGGCGGAAGCGGCGCGCTCTTGTCGTGTCGGCCGGTGAGGCCCGGAAGGATGGCGCGCACGAGGAGTGCTATGGCGATGATCGCGAGCGCTCCACCGACCCAGAGCGCGATCGGCTCGTACCAGGGAGGCGCGTCGTCGATCTGCGCGAGCCGGCGCGGCGGCGGAGGCGCGGCGTTTGCCGCTTCGACCGATTCGGCCTCGATCGTCCCCGCTTCGAGACCTTCCACGGCAGGGATGGCCACGGCAGCGTCATCCTCCACCACCGGCGCCGAGCGCAGCGCGCCCGGAACGCCCGATGGCGCGAGCTCGTCGGAGATGGCGTCGGGGTCGAGCAGGAATTTCGGCGCGCCAAGGCGCTCTTCCTCATCGTCCTCGATCGAAGGCGCGACGGGTGGCTCCGGTGCCGCGGCGCCCGCGCGCTCGGGCGCGGATGCCGTCGTCTCCTCGACGGGAGCGCCGGCGTCGACCAGGGCGCTTTCGGGGATCAGGGGCGTGATCTCGAGCAGCGTGGGCTCGCCCGCCTTCGCCTCAGGCGCCGCCTCGGCCGCGGTCGGGGCGCGCCAGAGCGATTCCGCTCGCGCCGGAAGCGACGCCGCGTCCTCTTCACCTTCCAGGACGCGGACGGTGAAGCGGCCGCGGTCGCTCGATCCCTCGACGCCCGCCCGGAGCAGCTCGGCGCCGTCGCGCGCGGAGGCGAGGTCCCGGGCCAGGGCGGCCAGCTCCCCTTCGCGCAGCTGTCGCGTGGAGGCCACATAGAGGTCCCCGGGCCGCGGGCGCAGCGGAACCACGTCCAGGCGCACCTGCTGCTCGGAACCGAGGGCGCCCCGGGGCGGGACGAGTCCCGGGGCGTCTCCGGGGCGCTCCAGGCGCGACAGGAGGCCGTCCCGGAAGCGGAAACAGGCGCAATCCCCCGCCGAGACCACGAAGCCGTCCCCGGCGTGGAAGACGGCGGCCAGGACCGACACCCAAGGGCGGTCCCGGGCCGGGCGGCGGACCAATTCAGCGTGGATCGACCGGAGGGCGGTGATGATGCGCCCCAGGGGGGTCTCCGAGGGGTCGGATCCAGCCACCAGGGCCACGGATAGCTTCTCTTTGACCCAGATGGTTGGGTCAACGACATCAGTCAGGGAGGCGGCCCCCCGGGCCACCAGGGCGAAGCCCCGGTCCAGATCGAGGTGGGCCAGAGCCCCTTCGTGGTCAGGGCTCCGCACCAGTCCCGCGACTCGAAGCTGGGTGCCGAGTTCCGCGTTCATCGAATCCGCACAATAGGGGCGGCATCCGAACAAAGTCAATGATGGGCTTGTCCCATTGCTGGCACGTCAGTTGCAGTGTTCCAACTCAGGCAAGGACCACCGCCAAAACCAAGAGGATTCGGGCTGGAAAACGGCACGACCGGGCAGACGCGACTTGCGTTCTGCACGGGGAGCGGCTAACGTGTCGAGGTTCCTGCCGGCACTAAATCGAACCCTCGGATGTTTGTTGACCAACGATCGGACCGCTCGACCAACGTGGCCTCGAGTCCGGTCGCACCCTACGGGAGGCCCCGTTGATTCGATTTCGATCGAGTCGGTCGTTCCTCGCGGCAATCGCCTTCGTCGCCCTGATCGCGGCGTATCCGGTCGCGCCCGCCTTCGCCGGGCTCGCCAGCCCTGACGCCCCGAGCTGGGCCACGGCCCGTGCCGACGCCTCGGACGGCCCCCGGGTCGACGACGCCAAGATCGCCGCTTCCGACCCCCTCGACGTCGTCCGCGACCGGGCTGCCGCCGCCCAGGACGCCGTGAACTCCAGCCTCCCGGCCGAGGCGCTCGCCCTCGTCGAATCCTCCCTCCGCGACCTGAACGCGATCGTCCCCGCCCCCCAGGGCGCCGAGGCGCTGCGCGACCAGCTCGAGGGGACGCGCAAGCGCGCGCAGGAGCAGCTCGACAAGGCCAAGGAAGTGGTGAAGCAGGAGGACGCGAAGGACGGCAAGCCCGCCGCCGACGCCCCCGCCGCAGCCGTCGCGAAGGATCCCCACAAGCTGAATCCGGTCGTCCCGGAGACGAACGAGCGGGTCGAGAAGTGGATGACCTACTACACCGGCCGCGGCCGTGACGTCTTCCAGAAGTGGCTCTCGCGCTCCGGCAACTACATGGACCTCCTCACGCAGAACCTGCGCGCCGAGGGCGTCCCCGAGGAGCTCGCGAACCTCGTCTTCGTCGAGAGCGGCTTCAACATGCACGCCCGCTCCGTGGCGCGCGCCGTGGGTCCCTGGCAGTTCATCCGCGGCACCGCGAAGCTCTTCGGCCTGGAGATCACGCCCTACGTCGACGAGCGGCGCGACCCCGAACTGGCGACGCGCGCGGCCGCGAAGTACCTGCGCCGCCTCTACGAGATGTTCGACGGCTCCTGGCCGCTGGCGCTGGCCGCCTACAACAGCGGCGAGGGGACGGTGCTCCGCGCGATCAAGCGCCAGAAGACGAACGATTTCTGGTCGCTCAACCTGCCGCGCGAGACGCGCGAGTACGTGCCGCAGTTCATGGCCGCCATGGAGATCGCCTCCGATCCCGAGCGCTACGGCTTCACGGTGCCCGAGAATTCGCCCTGGAGCGTCGACGCGATCACCGTGCGCGGGCCGATCGACCTGCAGCTCCTCTCCAAGGTCACGGAAGTCCCGCTCGATGAGCTGGAGCGCCTGAACCCGGCGTTCGTCCGCCACCGCTCCCCCGCCGACAAGGAGGGGACGATGGTCCGCGTGCCGCACGGGAGCGGCGACCAGGTCCAGCAGATCGTGGACACGAAGTACCACCCGCGGCCGCTCACGCGCGCCGAGATCCGCTCCGCGGCGCGCGCGCACCGGCTGGAGCTGAAGCACTCGAAGCGGTACCGCTACCGCCGCTCCGGAAACCTGCACGTGGTCCGCCGCGGCGAGACGCTGTCGCGCATCGCTTCGCGCTACGGCACCAGCACCACCCGGCTCGCGAGCCTGAACGGCATGCCGCGCAACGCGCGGATCCACGCCGGGCAGCGCATCCGCGTCCGCTGACCTTCCCCGTACCGGAATCGAGGGTGATTCGCGCCTGAGTTAGGCGCCTGATGCCGCGTGCGCCGGGACGCCGCCCGGCCGCTCCAGCGCTTCTCCCGAGGGAACGTCGCCTCCCGGAAAATCCTCCTCGGTCACGTCCGGGGCGATCCGCGCGTTCCGGCCGATCGCGACCCCTTCGGGGACCCGCGCGTGCTTCCCCACGATCGTGATGCCCGAGGAGAGGTGCTCCGGACAGACGCGATTGGGCGGAGCGACGTCGCCGCGCCCGACCACGGCTCCCCTTCCCACGTGGACGCGCTTGTCGAGGATGGCGCGATCCAGCACGGCGCGCGGCCCGATCCAGGAATCTCCCATCACGATCGAATCGCGCACGACGGCCCCCTCCTCCACGACAACGCCGGGAAAGAGGATGGAGCGCTCGACCGTGCCGTTCACGATCGTCCCGTGCGTCACGATGGAGGCGCGCACCTGCGCGCGGGGTCCGAGCCGCGCTGGCGGATTCTCGGTGCTCGGCGTGAAGATCGGCCAGCGCGGGTCCTCGAGCGGAAACGCGGGCTCGGGCGAGAGCAGGTCGAGGTTGGCCTGGTAATAAGAATCCAGCGTGCCGATGTCCTGCCAGTAGCCCGGCACGGGATAGGCGAGGACCCGGCCGCGCTCGACCAGGGCGGGAAGGATGTCCTTGCCGAAGTCGTGCGCGCTGGTCCGGCCGGCGTCCTTCTCCAGCGCCTCGCGCAGCACGCCGCAGTGGAAGACGTAGACCCCCATCGAGATCTTTCCCGACGGGGGATCCTTGGGCTTCTCGAGAAAGCCGGTGATCCATCCGGCTCCGTCGACGCGAACGACGCCGAAGGCGGAGGCCTGCTCGCGCGGCACCTCGAACGTGGCGACCGTCGCCTCGGCGCCGCGGGCGAGATGCGCCTCGACGAGGGGGCGATAGTCCATGCGATAGACATGGTCGCCGGAGAGGACCAGGAGATGCTCCGCGCCGCGCTCCTCGACCTCCAGCCAGTTCTGCCAGACCGCGTCGGCGGTACCCCGGTACCAGTCGTTCTCGCGCCAGCCCTGGAAGGGCTGCAGGAGCTCGACCCCGCCGCGCTTGCGGTCGAGATCCCACGGCCGGCCCGTCGCGATGTGGTCGCGCAGGGAGAGCGGGCGATACTGCGTGAGGATTCCGATGTCGAAGATCCCGGAGTTCACCGCGTTGGAGAGGGTGAAGTCGATGATCCGGTACTTGCCGCCGAACGGCACCGCGGGCTTCGCGCGCTTCTCGGAGAGGAGGCAGAGCCGGCTCCCCAGGCCTCCCGCGAGGATCATGGCGTAGGTGACGGCCGCGGTCACGCGCGCCTCCCGCCGCGCGCGCGGACCACCGAGCCGGCGCCCAGCTCGCGCGCCGGGAAATCGGACTCCCGCGCCCCGATGTCCACGAGCGTGTTCGCGCCGATGCGCCCGCCGGCGGGGACCTCGGCGCCCTTGCCGATCAGGGCGAGGCCCGCCGCGAGATCCTCGGGGTAGTCCCGGTTGGGCGGTCCTTCGCCGCCGCCCACCGAAGCGCCCTCGCCGATCCGCACCCCCTTGTCCACGATGGCGCGCGTCACACGCGCCCCTCCGAGCACGCGCGCGTCGTGCATCACGATCGAGTCCTCCACGACGGCCCCCGCAGCCACGTGCACGCCCGGAAAGAGGATCGAGCGGCGCACGGTCCCCTCGATCCTGCAGCCGTGCGCCATGAGGCACCCCGCCGGATCGCCGTCCCCGGCCACGATGGCGGGCGCGCGGTCCTCGCTCGGCGTGAAGATCAGCCAGTCGGGGTCGTGGAGGTTCAGCGCCGGGTAGGGCGCCAGGAGCTCCATGCTCGCCTCGTAATAGGCGTCGATGGAGGCGATCTGGCGCCAGTAGCCGTCGAAGGGATGCGCGTAGACCGGCTGTCCCTCGGCGAGCATCGGCTCGACGACGTCGCGCATCAGGTCGGGGCCGACGTCGGGGCGGTCGAGGCGCGCGCGCAGCTCGCGCGCGCGAAAGAGGAAGACGGAGGAGGAAACGGGTGCGCCCACGTCCGCCGCGCGGTCGGGGATGGCCGTCACGCGGCCCCCCGGCTCCGACAGCACGGGCCGGCGCCACTCGCCGGCGCCGCTCGGCGCCGGCACGGTCACGATCGTGAGCGCGGCACCCCGCTGCTCGTGCCGGTCGAGGATCGGCCCGAAGTTGATCTTCGCGACGAGATCGCCGGAGAGGACCAGGATGTGGCGCGCCTGGGCGTCTTCGATGACGTTGCGGTTCTGCACGAGCGCGTCGGCGGTGCCGCGGTACCAGTTGGTCCCCCGCTGCCGCGCGTAGGCGGGCAGGAGGCGCACGCCGCCGTCGCGCCGGTCGAGATCCCACGCGCGGCCGATGCCGATGTGGCCATGGAGGGAGAGCGGCGCGTACTGCGTGAGCACGCCGATGCGGTAGAGCCCCGAGTGGACGCAGTTGGAGAGGGCGAAGTCGATCACGCGGTACTTCCCGCCGTAGGGGAGCGCGGAGGCGGTCCGGAGGCGGCCCAGCGCGTGCAGCCGGTCGCTGCGCGCGCCCGCGAGGATCAGGACGAGGATGGGAGGGTTCACCACGTCGCGACCTCCGGGGTTCCAGAGAGAGCCCGGGCGTCAACCCCCGGCGCGGCCGTCAGAAGGAGTAGGAGCCCGAGATCCGGTGGCTGGCGTCGAGGTCGGCGTGATCCAGATACGCGTAATCCAGCCCGAAGCGGCGGATGCGGAGCCCCGCCCCGGCCGAGAAATTCCGCGCCTCGAACCCGGCGCGGAGGGCCACGCGCCGCTCGATCCAATACTCCACGCCCGGATGGAATTCGAAGGTGACGCCGCCGAGATGCGCCTGGCTGGAGAGTTGTTCGTCCGAGAAGCCGATCTGCACGTCGAGCGCGGCGGTCACGATGTGACGCCGCGACGCGAACGTCTTCGTCTTGGCCGCGCCGATCCGCAGCGCCGGCGCGATGAATTCGTTGGTGCCGGTGTTCCAGAGGATGCGCGTGGTCGTCGCGTCGGAGAGACGCGCGCCCGCGGACCATCCGCCGGGGCCCACCCAGAGCGCGCCGCCGTCGAGGCCGAATCCGGTCGAGCGGAGGCTGTCCCCCAGCCACTGCCGGATGACCTTGAAGTTGCCTCCCACGGAGAATCCGCGCTTCAGCTCCCGCGCGTACGAGAGCAGGAAGGCGACGTCGTTGTCGCTGTCGAAGACGAACCGGCTCTCGTCCACCACGAGACGGTCCTCGGGGTAGTCGAACTTGCCGTTTCCGTTCTGGTCGATGATCTCGAGTCCGCGCGTGTCGGGGATCTGGTCCACCCCCAGCCGGACGAGCGAGAAGCCGAGCGCCTGCCGGGCGCGCCCGGGATCGCCGATCGGCATCACGTAGGAGAGGAAGTCGTACTGCACGATGGAGCCGAACTGCTCGGCGTGCATCGCGGTGATCTCGCGGTGCTCCAGCGTGGCGAGCCCGGCGGGATTCCAGTAGGCCGCGGTCCCGTCGTCGGAGAGTCCCATGAAGGCGCTCCCCATCCCGAGGGCGCGCGCGCCGACGCCGATGCGGAGGAACTCCCCGGCATAGCGCGTGGCCCGCGCCGGGGCGGGCGCGCCGAGGCCGGCCGCGAGCAGGAGGAGGGCGGCGGCGAACGCCGGGCGACGGATCGGGCTTCGAATCATCGGTCCTCGTATCGGGTGCGCTGGGAACTCCCCGGAGCCTCGGGCCAGGGGCGTTCAGATGCCTCCGGACCGGGAGGGTCACCGGGTGCTACCCCCCAGCCGATGCCAGGGTTCCCCTTCGGGACACCGGCAGGGCCGTGGCCGCGGAAGATCAGGAGGCCGCCGTCCGGCGCCGCGGGGCGTCCTCGGCCAGCGTGACCCTCCGGATCGCCCTCCAGGCCACGTACTGCTCCAGGAGCTCCCGTTCCTCGTCGGGGACCTCGAGGAAGCAGCAGGCCAGCTCGTAGCGGGGCCGCCGCTTGGCCTGCTCCGCCTCTTCGCAGCGGACGACGATCCCGTCGCACTTCACGATCCGTTCCCGCCGCAGCCGGCGCCCGAACGGCGGGAGCAGGATGGTGAGCGAGACCTTGGTGAGGGGCGACAGGAACGCGCGGCTCTGGAACTGGATGCCGCTCGCGGAAAGATTGATGCTCTCCGTGGTCAGGACCGAGCTCTCGTCTCCGCCCGAGACCTGCATGGCGAGCTTCGCGGCGATGCGCGGCGACTTCCGTCGCTCGCGGGTCGGCTTGGTCATCGGCACTCCTCGCGTGGCGCTTCTCCCACTTCCCCCGGCGCCCCCTCGAGGCGCCCCTCCCGCGGGCCCGAAGGCGCCGCACCTCACCGGCGCCGCTTCCGGCGCCGCCCCACCGCTTCCATCCGCCCGGACTTCCGCTCGTGCTTGGTCCGGCGCGCTCGCGCCCCCGTCGGGGGCGCGAGCGCGAGCTCCACTTCGCGCCGCGCGAGGTCGGCGCGGGCCACGACGACGCGCAGCGCGTCCCCCAGCCCGAACCGCCGGCGCGACCGTTTCGAGCGGAACGAGAATCCGTGCTCGGCGAGCGCGAGGCTCGGATCGCCCATCGCGCGCTTCGGCAGGAATCCGTCGATGTTCCACTCCGGGAGCGTGACGAACACCCCCGCCGGCGTGAGCCCGGAGACGTACCCTCCGACCTCCTCGCCGATCCGCGCCCGCGCGAAGCGGACCGCCTTCCGGCGGCTCACCGCGCGCTCCGCCTCGTCCGCGGCGATCTCCGCCTCTGACGAGTGCGCTGCCGTCCTGGCGTTGAGCCACCCGGCCGCGAACACCCACGGGTCGGGCGCCGTCTTGCCCTGCGCCGCGTCGGCCAGATAGCGCTTCACGATCCGATGATTCGCGAGATCGGGATAGCGCCGGATGGGCGACGTGAAATGGGCGTAGCCGCGCATGCCCAGCCCGAAATGGCCGACGTCCACGAGGTCGTAACGCGCTTTCTCGAGCGCGCGCAGCAGGTACAGATTCACGAGGCGGTCCCGCGGCGTTTGTCCGCCGCTCGCCCAGTGACGGAGCTGCTTGGCCTCGGTGACGATGGGCATCGGGCCGGAACGCCCCAGATAGCGCGCGGCCTCGACGAACGAGCGCAGCTTATCATAGCGGGGTCGCTCGTGGACCCGGTAAAGGAACGGGAGATCGCGAGCCGCGGCGCGCCGCCCCACCACCTGGTTCGCGAGCAGCATGAACTCCTCGATGAGCGAGTGCGTCGGCAGCTGTTTCCGTTCGCGGAAAGCGACCGGCTCCCCCGAAGCGTCGAGCACGGGACGGATCTCCGGCAGATCGAACTCCAGTCCCCCCTCTTCCAGACGCCGCTTCCGAAGCGCGCGCGCCAGGCGGTCGAGGCCGCGCAACGCTTCGGGAATTCCATGCCCGGGCTCGCGCAGGAGCCGCCCCGCCTCTTCGTAGGAGAGCGACGCCGCGCTCCGGATCACCCCCTCCACGATGCGCGCGCCCTGGAGCGTGCCGTCCGGAGCGAGCGTGGCGACGACGCTCACCGTGAGGCGGTCGACCCCGTCTCCCAGGCTGCAGAGGCCGCCCGAGAGCGCGTCCGGGAGCATGGGCAGGGTGCGGTCGGCGAGGTACACGCTGAAGCCGCGCTCCTGCGCCTCGCGGTCGAGGGCCGTGCCGGGACGCACGTAGTGGGTCACGTCCGCGATGTGGATGCCGACATGGCAGGGGCCGCGCTCCGGGTCGCCGCGCAGCGAAAGGGCGTCGTCGTGGTCCTTGGCGTCTTCCGGGTCGATCGTGACCACCAGGTCGTCCCGGAAGTCCTCCCGGCCGCGCGCGGCGCGCGCCACGGAGTGCTCGTCGTGCGCCGAGGCCTCCTCCAGCGCCTCGGGCTCGAACTCCACCTTGAGCCCCTCTTCCAGCGCCACGAGCAGGCTGTCTTCGCGGGGATCGTCCTCCTCGAAGACCGAGACGACGCGGCCGGTGATCGGATCGGGAGGCGACGGATCCAGGCGGACCAGGACCCGCGCGCCGCGCGGGACGCTCTTCCGGCCCTGAAGGGTGAGGAAGATCTCGTGCGGGTATTCGGGTCGTTCGGGGTAGAGGGCCGTTTCGCGTCCCCGGGACTCCATCCGGCCGACGATGCCGTAGGGGGTCCGCTCGAGAACCTCGAGCACCTCGTGCGCGTCCCCCTGCTCGCGGGTCTCCAGGTAGCCGGCCCGCACCCGGTCCCCATGGAGCGCCCCGCCCATGGCGAAGGGGGGAATGAAGAGGTCCTCGGGCTCCTCGTCGACGCGCACGAACCCGTAGCCGAAGCGCGTGCGCGCAAGGCGCCCGACCAGCGTGCGGCGCATCAGCGATCCGGAGTGCTCATGACCCTGTCGGCCAAGGGGGCGTCATAGAACCGGCCCGGGCATCGGGGACCGATGCGCGCCGGGCCGGGTACCGATAGTGCGGCGCGGGAGCGGCACCGCGATCCTGAGCGACCTGCGCTCAGCGAAGACGTTTCTTGTGCCGATCGCGGCGAAGACGCTTTTTCCGTTTGTGCGTGGCGATCTTCTTTCGTTTCCGCTTCTTTCCGCTTCCCATCGGTCTCCTTCGGCCGGCGCGGGGTCAGTCCCCGCCCCGAACCATCCCTTTGAGCTCGTTGGACGCCTTGAAGACGGGCACCAGCTTCGCCGGTACCATGACCTCGGCGCCGCTTCGTGGGTTGCGCGCTTTTCGCGCCTTGCGTTCGCGCACCTTGAAGGTGCCGAAACCGCGAATCTCGATGTGCTTTCCTTCGCTCAGGGCCCGCGAGATCGCGTTCAGCAGCTGATCGACGATCGTGGCCGTCTCGCTCTTGGAAATCTTCGTTCGACCCGAAATCTCGTCGACCAGGTCGGCTTTGGTCATGGGAAATCCTCCCTCGAGGCGCCGGCCCACTGGCCGGCCAGCGCGTCGCAATCTAGCATCTGCCCTTCGGCGCGTCAATTACCGGAGGCGGTACTCCAGGCGAGGTCCGCGGGAGGAGAGCCCCGTGACCTGGTTCATCTTGTTGTCGAGGAAGTCCCAGAACGAGACGCGGCGGCGCTCCTTGCGGACCACGACCGGCTGGCCGCTGATCCCGGCCATCTGGCCGGCCAGCTGGACGGCATCGTCCAGGTCCCCCAGCCGGTCCACGAATCCGTATTCCTGCGCCTGGTCGCCGCTGAAGATGCGTCCGTCCGCGTACGGCAGCACATCCTCGCGCGCGAGGCTCCGTCCCTCCACGATCGCGTCCACGAACTGGTCGTAGACGTTGGAGAGAACGCCCTCGAGAAGCTTCCGCTCGTCGTCGGTCATCGGCCGCCACATGGAGCCGATATCCTTGAACTTGCCGGTCTTGATCGTCTCGAAGCGGATGCCGACCTTCCGGAACAGATCCTCCGTGTTCGGGAAGCTCATGATCACGCCGATGCTGCCGGTCAAGGTCCCGGCGTTGGCCACGATCGAGTCGGCGGCACAGGCGACGTAGTAGGCGCCGGAGGCGGCCACGCCGCCCATCGACGCGATGACCGGCTTCTTCCCTTCGTCATGCACCCGCTTTACCGCCTCGTAGATCTCCTGCGAGGCGGCCACGCCGCCGCCCGGGCTGTCGAGGCGCACGACCACGGCGCGCACGCTGGAGTCCCTCTGCATCCGGTCCAGCTGGTCCACGATCGGTTCGGCGTCGTCGATCTCGCCGACGATCTCCACGAGCCCGACCCGGCCGGAGAGCGGCGAGAGCGTCATCTTGTCCCCGGTCAGCGCCAGGTTCACCACCATGAACGCGAGGCCGATGATGATGACGGTTCCGGCAAGCAGGAGGGCACAACCGAGGACCCAGCGGTTTCGCGCCACGACGTTCTCCCGGGTGAGCGGCGGATGTAAACCGTGTCACCCTAACAGAATCACCGACGCGATTCCAATGCAGGAAGGCGCGCGGCCTGTTCCGCCGCGCGCCTCCTTCGGCCTTTCGGCCTTGGTTATTGCTCCCCGCCTGTGCCGTGCACCCAGTGCCGGTGAAACTGCGTCGTCTCGTCGAGGGGATCAGCTCAGGACCGGGCGATTCTCGCGAGCACGGCAGGGAACATCGGGTTTGTCTGGTTCGTTCCTCCAAGGTTCGCTTCGTTTCCGTTCGCTGCGTCCGACGCTATGGACTAAGGCAATCGGTGTGCCGCGCGGGTTGGATGGGGCTTGGTGGAGGGGTTGGTGGTGGCTCGATCGAGCCAATGGTAAGCTGATGCACTACAGCGTATTAGGGGCGGTACTTTAGGCTATTTCGCAGGGGATCTGGAGAGGCTAGGAGGTCATGTACTCAGAGGAGGGCAAGTCTCAGATTTCTGGGGTGCCGCCCGCAGAACCTGGTGCGAAAAGACCCAGAGTTCCGCGGCCTGCGGGCCGCGGTACATCTAATCCATCTGCCCCGTTCGTATCAGGCTCTCACCCGTCATCTCTGCCGGCGCGTCGATGCCCAGCAGGTGCAGCAGCGTCGGGGCGACGTCGGCCAGGATGCCGTCCCTCAGCGCGTGGCGCGGATCGCCGGCGATGAGCACCGGGACGGGATTCAGGGTGTGCGCGGTATGGGGGCCGCCCGTTTCGGGGTCGATCATCATCTCGGCGTTGCCGTGGTCCGCCGTGACCAGGGCGAATCCACCGCGCGCGCGGACCGCCTCCAGCACCCGGCCCAGACCCGTGTCCACCGTCTCCACGGCGCGGACCGCGGCCGGAATGACGCCCGTATGCCCCACCATGTCGGCATTCGCGTAGTTGAGGACGAAGAAGCCGTAGGTCTCGTCCGAGAGCTTGCGCACCAGGGTATCGGTCACCTCGACCGCGCTCATCTCCGGCTTCAGATCGTAGGTGGCCACCTTGGGTGAGGGGATCAGGGCGCGGTCCTCCCCTGGGAACGGCTTCTCCTCGCTCCCGTTCAGGAAATAGGTCACGTGCGCGTACTTTTCCGTCTCCGCGATCCGGAGCTGGCGGATCCCGGCGGCGCTCACCACCTCGCCCAGGGTCTTCCGGAGCGGCTCATCCTTGAAGAGCACCGGATACGGAAACGTCTCGTCGTACTCAGTCATGCAGACGTAATGGAGCTGGAGCGGCCACTCCGGCCGCGGGAAGGCGTCGAAGGCGGGATCGCCCAGGGCCCGGGAGATCTCGCGCATGCGGTCCGGACGGAAGTTGAAGCCGACCACGGCGTCTCCCCGCGCGATGCGCCGCGCGTTTGGATCGCCGACGACCGAGGGCGCCACGAACTCGTCCCCCTCGCCGCGCTCGTACGCGCGCGCGACCGCCTCCTCGGGGGTCGCCGTCCGCTCCCCGTTCCCCGCCACGAGCGCGCGGTAGGCCCGCTCGATCCGGTCCCACCGCTTGTCGCGATCCATGGCGTAGTAGCGGCCGGCCACCGTGGCGATCCCGTGCGGGCCGAGCGAGCGGAGAAGCGCCTCGGTCGCTTCGACCGAAGGGAGCGCCGAGCGGGGCGCCGTATCGCGGCCGTCGAGGAAGGCGTGCACGACGATCCGCGGCACTCGGGCTTCGGCGGCGGCGCGGATCATCGCGTGCAGGTGCCGCTCGTGGCTGTGGACGCCGCCCGGAGAAAGGAGCCCGATGAAGTGGAGTGAGCGGTCCCCTTCCCGGGCGTGCGCGAACGCTCCCTGGAGGACGGCGTTCTTCGCGAGCGATCCGTCCTCCATGGCGCGGTCGATGCGCGTGAGGTCCTGGTAGACGATCCGCCCGGCGCCCAGGTTCAGGTGCCCCACCTCGGAGTTCCCCATCTGTCCCTTCGGGAGGCCGACGGCTTCGCCGCAGGTGGTGAGCGTGGCGCTGGGGTATTCGGCGAGGAGGCGGTCCATGACCGGAGTGCGCGCCAGGCGCACGGCGTTCCCCTCGGTCCTGGGGTTCAGTCCCCAGCCGTCGAGCACGATCAGTCCGGTGAGCGGCCGCTTCGTCGCCATGGCCGAACAGCCTATCACATCGTGCGGCGGCGGCCCCGGGCGAGCGCCAGTGCGGCCACGAGGCAGGCGGCCGAGCCTGCCACGGCCAGCCAGACCGGAGCAATCCACGCGCGCGGCACCAGGAACACGACGTCGAAATCGCCGAGCGTACGGGGGAAACCGGTCAGCCATCGGAGGAGCCCGTAGTACGCGATATCCCAGACGCCGAAGATCCAGAGCCCCCGCGCCAGCGCGATCCTCCACGGCGGTCTCCCCACGAACGCCACGGCCGCGATCATCACGAGGGTCGCGACCTCGCGCCACTGCTCCAGCAGGAGGCCCTCGACCGGGATGGCGTGGAACGGCGGCTTCCACCCCTCGGGAAAGTAGAGGCGCTTCAGGGAGACGACGCACGCCGCCTCGACCAGCGCCATCGCGAGCGCGTAGACGGTGATCGCGGTGAAGCCGGCCCGCCTCACCGCGCCAACCCCGCGGCCAGGTCATCCAGGCTCCCCGACGCGAGCGAAACGCCGAAGCGCGCCGCCAGCGCCTGGAGGAGGCGGTCCCGGACGGCCCCCTCCTCCGGCGCCCTGCCGAGCGTCTCGCCGATCGAGCGGGCGTGCTCGCGCACCTGCGCCTCGTCCGCCGCGGCATCGCGGCGGAACCGCGCCGCGTCCCGGTGCCGTGCCGTGAGCGGGACCGAAGCGTGGCTCAGGGCGGCGCCGTGCGTGAAGCGGGAGGCGATCCCCGCCGCCTTGAACCCCGCCACCCGCACCTCGCCCGCCGCCGCCCGCGCGAAGCAGAGACGGGCTCCGGGGGCCGCGGCGGGAAGGCGCTCCTCGCCCGGAGCGACAACGGCCGCCGGAAGCCCCAGCCCGCGCAGGGCGTCGGCCAGCGACTCGGCGACGAGCCGCGCGAAATCGCGGGGGCGCTCGGCCCAGGGCCCCGGGATGCTGGCCGCGACCGCGAAGGTGACCTCTTCGTCGTGGAGCACGGCGTCGCCTCCCGTCGGGCGGCGCACCACGTCCACGCCCGCGGCCGCGATCGCCTCCGGATTCCACCCCTCGGGATAGGGCTCGGCGCGGCCCAGGCTGAGTGTGGGGCGCGCCCAAGCGTAGGTCCGGGCGGCGAAGCGGGACGGGGCCAGGGCGGCCCAGCGGAGCATCGATTCGTCCAGGCGCATCTGTTCCAAGCCGGAGAGGACGAGATGCGGGAGGAGGAGCCCGGACGGGCGCGGCACGGCCGTCCTAGAAGCGGACGACGCCGAGCCAGCTGTCGAGCAGGAACATCACGCGGCCGATGAGGAGCGAGACGCGCGCCATCACGGTGTACCCGTACGAGGCGCCGAAGCTCACCATCAGGAAGTAGATCCCCACTTTCGCGATGCCGCCGATGGCGCCCTTGTGCTCGGTGGAGAAGAAGAAGAAGACCAGCGTCGCCAAGAGCCCCAGCACGAGCAGGATGTTGTTGAACGACGCGTACGCGTTCCCCGCCACCCAGAACGGGAGGATGCTCCCGTTGATCTGCTGTACCAGGTCGCTCTGGGCGAAGCCGGTGATCCGGAGCGCCGGGTAGACGCCGAGGACCATCGCGATCGGCCAGCGCGACAGCCAGTCGCCGCGCGGGAAGAAGCGCGAGAAGAGGAAGAGCGACAGGAGGAGCGGCATCACGAGCAGGAGATGGCGGTCGAACGTGAAGGGAACGCCGAAGAGCGGATCGACCAGGTTCGGCTTGATCGTGCCGTAGTAGGTGAGCACGACCCAGTAGCCGGCCGAGATCCCCACGAAGAGGTGCTCGCAGAACTTGTAGACCGGGTTGTCCTTGTAGAGGAAGGAGAAGATCCCCAGCGTCAGAAGCGCCGAGATCCAGACGCCCGGCAGCGTGCTCAGGTGCATGCCTAGCGCCTCCGTTCCTTGTCCTCGCCCAGGAACGCCAGGTTCCCGAGGAGGATCATGAACGCGATGAAGAGATGCGCGAGCGACTGCGCGTCCATGCCGCGCGTCGCAAGCGCGGGCTTCTGGATCAGGACCTCGTACTCTGCGCCGCCCGCCATCCCTCCGAGCAGGCCCTTCAGCTGCCCCGCCTGGAGGTAGGGGTAGTACTCGGGCGCGCTCACGGCGGTGACGCCCGCCACCATCGGCAGGTGGTAGCGCGACACGACCTGCTGCACCCACTCCTTCGTGCCGGGATAGCCCGCGCTGATGTTCACGAGCAGCGGGAAGTTCGCATAGTTCTGGACCCCGCGCATCACGGGGATCTGGCTCACCGGGATCCCCCGGCGATCCACCGGGAACGTGCGCGGAATGCTGGAGCCCATCTGCGACATGACCAGCTCATTCCCAGCCTTGTAGCCGAGATTGACGTAATCGACGCCTTCTTTCTTGCCGTACTCGCCTCCGGCGATGCGCAGCACCTGGTCGGTCAGCGGGGGGCCGCCGGGATAGAGCGCGAGACCCACGATCTTGATGTTCCGGCGCATCAGGTGCCGCGCCGCGGCCAGGTGCATCGGGTAGTTCTCGGCGACCGTCGAGGGATCGTAGTCGCCGGCGAGGAGCACCGTGGAGCCCGCCGGCACCTTCTCGATCGCGTCGTAGAAGCCGCGCGCGCGCGCGCTGGGCTGGACGGGGGCGATGTGGATTCCCACCGCCAGCGGCACGACGACGAGCAGGCCGACCGCGAGGAAGATCCAGCGCCGGTCCAGCTTCCGGAGGGCGGTGAGGCCGCTCATGCGCCGCCTCCGCCGCTGCTCGATCCGTACGCGCGCTCCATGCCCAGGATCAGCCGGATGCCGGTCGCCATGACGCCGATCGCCGCTCCGATCAGGATCCCCCGCTTGGCCGCGTTCTGCGGGACTTCCATCAGCCAGTCGGCCGCGGCCGGGATGAAGGGATGGATCGCGTTTCCGATGGGCACGCGGCCGATCATGAGGATGAAGGCCGCGATCGCGAGCAGGAGGGCCTCGAGCGTGCGGATCCGGAACGCCCGGAACGCCGCCGACGCAATGAAGAAGGCGAGCAGCGAGAACATCGTCGCCGACATCGCCGAGTAGAAGGTGTTGTACATCCAGCTGAAGCCGGAGGTCGGATCGAGGTAGTGCGACCCCTCGGTGAAGCCGACGATCATCATCGCGACCATACCGAGAAGAAGGACGATCTTGTAGGGCCAGTCGCGCTCCCGCCCCGACACCTGCTTCAGGTTGATCCGGAGGAGATTGGCCACGCCCAGGACGTAGGTGGCGCCCACGATCACGATCACCCACTGCTGGATCTCGTCGTAGAACGTGCGGATGGCGGGATGCGGAACGAAGAAGCCGATCAGGCAGAAGATGCCCGCGAGGAGGGTGATCAGGAACGGAACCTGCCGCTTCACGCGCGCCCCCTCATTCCGTTCCGAACCAGAGGCCGAGGGCCGGGTTGCCGAACGTGGCCATGGCGCAGCCGATGATGATCACCACGATCAGGACCAGCTTCACGATGTCGGCGGACTTGAGGCTGCCCAACAGCAGCGGCTCGTTCGAGAGGAGCGCGCTCGCCGCGTAGTACTCCTCGCCGATCAGGGTGTAGTCGCACGCGACCACGAAGAAGGGCATCTGGTGCACGTTCGCGGTCCCGGCGATCTGGATCGCGCCGATCGCATGTCCCGTCTCCGCGAGGAGGAGCGATTCGGCGAAGAAGGCCCCGAGGAGGAGGTTCGCGGCCGGTCGCTCGCGCAGCATCATCCCGTTCACCGAGGCGACGTAGGCGAACTGCTCCGAGGTGACGTAGCGCACCTGATCCGACTGGTAGGCATCGGCGCGACCGACGTCCTGATAGGCGGACTTCACGACCTCATCGGCGACGGTGTAGACGGCCGGAGCGTTGGTGGGCACCGTGAGCCGCGTCTCGTACTTGGCCGTCGTCCGCGCCACGTTGCGCAAGATAATCAGGCTGGCGATCGTCTGGATGTCGTCGATGTCCTGGACGCCGGGGATGTAGAGGACGCCCTTCCCCATCTCCGTCGCGCGGCCGATCGCCTCTTCGATGGCGATGAGCCCGGGGATGGTCCGGAACTTCCAGCGGACGCCGCGATGCGCCTGGTTGATGAAGTAGAAGAGGACGATGAAGAAGAGGAGCGTGACGACGAGGACGTTCACCTTGGTGCTGTCGATCCACTCGGGACCGGGCGTGGCCGCCGCGGAAATGTCCGAGTTCAGCGCCGGATTCGGCGGATCGGCGATGAGCCGGTATTCGTAGGTCGTGCCGTCCTGGACGCCCTGGGCGCCTTCCCCCTCGTCGGTGTGCGTCTTCATCGCGCCGTCCAGCGTGTCCACCGGCGCGAACGTGCCGCCGCGCTCGCGGCGCAGCAGGATCCAGTGCGCGGGCGCGGGGGTGGGCGAGGTCCAGGTGAGGGTGACGCTCTGGCCGCGGTCGTTGGGCGTGTTGATGGCGTTCAGGGGAAACGCGGCGGCAAAGCCGGCGAAGACGACGAGGGCAAGGGCGGCCCCCGCGAGCGCCACGGCGGAACGGCCAGCGCGACCGAGGGAGCGGATCAGCGGCATCCCCTGGCGGAGACGACCGCCTCCCGGCCTGCGTCACCACGGAAATCCATCACGCGCGCGCGTTCCTCGATGAACATGACCGGCCGGCTGAGGTCTCTACCCTAAGTCGAAGCGGCCCCGGTGTCAAGCCGAGAGCCGCGCGGCCGCGCCGGGCGGACCGGGTCTAGGACTCGATCATCTCGACGTTGGCGCGCGGCAGCATCGTCCGCGAGCCGTTCCCGAAGTCCACCTCCAGGACCCGCACCTTGGCCTCGGTCTCGAGCGCCGTGAGCTCCGCCGGAAGCGCCGTCACCTTGCCGAGCCGCCCGAAGTAGGGCTGCCGGATGACGCGGATCAGGCTGCCGACCTCGAGCCCGCCCTCGTGCGCGCCGTCGCCGGAGCCCGGCTGAGGCGCGGCCGACTCCAGGCGCGGCGCGATGATCTCGGGGCGCAGCACGCCCGCGCGGATCTGCGTCGCGCCGCTGACCGAGACCTTGCGGCCCTCGCACTGCTTCAGGAGCTCGAACGTCCGGTTCGCCATCGGAATCTCGCCGAAGCCCTCCGTCACGACCAGCGTGAGCCCCTTCTCTTCGGAGCCGGTGATCGCGACCCCCAGGTCGTAGCCCAGGAACTCGCGGAGGTCCTGGTCGTCGAAACCGCCGATCACGATCGCCTTGACCCCCATCGCCACGGCGTGCCGGAGCGTCGCCGTCGTCACGTGCGCGCCTCCGACGACCACGCACCCGCGGTGCGCCTCGGTGATCGCGGCGCTCTTCAGAGTCTCGCCCGGCGAGCCGGCGACGACGCGCAGCACGCCGCTCGTCTCCCCGCCGATGCCGAAGATGCCCTGGATGAACGTGCCCCGGGTCTCCACGGTCACGCCCTGGTTGGGATGGACCTCGACGATCGTCCCGTCCACGTAGGCGTCCACCTCGACGGGAATCGGAGCCTCGCGCAGCAGCGCCTGCCCCGTGACGGTGGAGACGCTCTCGAGCGTCCCGTCGATGGGAGACGGGACCTTCGAGCGGAAGAGCCCGAAGAAGGAGCGGCTCTCGGCGAACGGCTCCCCCTTGGCCACCGCGGAGCCGACGGGCTTCACGAGGCATTCCGTCACGTCCTCCGGGAGCACCCCGAGGATGTTCGCCGCGTTGACCGTCTGCACGTTGCCGGGGAGCTCGGTGCGGGCGACGACCGTCTCCGCCTTGACCGCGTCGCCGACCTTCACGAGCACCGTTCCCGCCAGCGGCAGCTTGCGCTCGCGCCGGACCACGGCATAGGCGGTGACCTTGAGGCCGGGAGTATAGGAATGCGCCACGTTGTCTCCTGATGCCGTGCCGAGTCCCTCGGGGGATCGGCTCCGGAAGGTTTAGGCTCCCGCGCCCACGGCGGCGGGTGCGCCTGCGCCCGCTAGGGCCGCCTTGGAGGCCGGATAGATGTCGAGCGCCTGGTTCCACTCGGCGAGCTTCGCGATGCGGCGCGCGCGATCCTCGGGCAGGCCGAACGGACGCCGCCCACGGCAGTCGAAGATGAGGCCGACCACGCCGCCGCGCAGCGTCACCGTCCGCTCCCGTCCCTTCCCCTCGCCCACGTCGAACGACTTCTCGGGGCGAAGCGTCGCCTTGGCGCGCTCCCCGTCGGCGAGCGGCACGAGCTTCAGATAGCCGTACGGGACCGGGAACTCCTCCTTCTTCCCGCCCGGCAGCTCGAGGGAGACCCGGAGCATCGTCTGCCCCTCCTTCCCCGGGCCGACCGGCGCCACGCTGGTGCCCAGGCGGATCAGGCAGTCCTTCTCGAAGACCTGCCGTGCCGCCACCGGGTGCACCGTCGAGAGCACGCCCAGCTGCGGCGCCATGAAGATCGAATCCACCGCGAGCTCCGTCACGTGCTCGGGAAGGAAGGCGTCGAGCATCATCAGCGCGGCCTGCGAGCGGCGGGGCGCGTGCGACAGCACGCCGCCGCTGCCCACGAGCAGATCGAGATGGTCGAGACGCACCAGGGTCTCGCCGGAGGCCGTCTGCTCGAACGTGTCGGAGATGGTGCGCTCCTGCTGCACGCCCTTCAGTCCGACGGCGAGCTGCTTGTGCTGCTCGAACGCCAGCCGGAGCGCCTCGCGCGAGATTGCCTGCTCGATCACCAGCTCCTCGAGCGACTGCGGAATGGTCGTGGGGCGGATCATCTTGTTCTTGATCCGATTGCGCAGATCGAGCTCGTCGATGGCGAACGGCACCCAGCGCATGATGTTCGGGAGCCCCGCCTCGGCCAGCACGTTCGACACGCTGTAGCTCATCCCGAGATTGGCGCTCACGGTGCGGTTGAAGACACCCTGGAACACGGAAAAGACGTCGGTGGTCGCGCCGCCGATGTCGACGCCGATCACGTTGATCTTCTCGTCGCGCGCGATCGTCTCGATGATGAGCCCGACCGCGCCGGGGGTCGGCATGATCGGGATCGGCGACCAGGTCATCAGCTTCTTGTACCCGGGCGCGTGCGCCATCACGTGCTCCATGAAGAGATCGTGGATCTTGTCGCGCGCCGGGGTCAGGTTCTCCCGCTCCAGCACGGGACGCAGGTTGTCGGTGATCACCAGCGCCGTCTTGTCCTCCAGCCGGTCCCGCACGATCTGCGCCGCGTCCTTGTTGCCGGCGTAGATCACCGGGAGCTCGTAGCCCGCGCCGAGGCGCGCCTTGGGCTCCGCGGCCGCCAGGAGCTCGGCCATCTCGGCGACGTGGGAGGTGGTGCCGCCGTCCACGCCACCCGAGAGGAGGATCATGTCGGGGCGGAGCTGGCGGATCCGCTTGATCTTCTCGTGCGGAAGCCGGCCGTCGTTGGAGGCGATGACGTCCATCACGATCGCGCCCGCGCCCAGCGCGGCGCGCTGCGCGCTCTCCCCCGTCATGCTCTTCACCACGCCGGAGACCATCATCTGGAGTCCGCCGCCCGCGCTGGACGTGGAGATGTAGAGGTCCACGCCTTCATTCCCCTGCTGCGGCGTGATGATCCGCTCGCCGTCCAGGATCTTCCGGCCCGCCAGCTCCTCCACCTCCATGATCGCGTTCAGCACGCCCCGGGTGACGTCCTCGAAGGGCGCCTCGACCGTGGTCGGCGCCTCGCCGCGCACGATCAGGCGGTACTCGTCCCCACGGCGCTCGATCAGGATCGCCTTGGTGGTAGTGCTGCCGCAGTCGGTCGCCAGGATCGACCGGAGGCTCTCGGCCGGCACGGGCAGCTGGGCGGCCGCATGAATCTGATGTTCGGTCTGGGTCACTCGGATTCCTTTCGTTTCCGGAGCGCGGCGCGTTCGTCGCGCTCGCGCTGCTTCTTTTCCTTCTCGCTGCGGCGCTCTTCGTCGTCCCGGCGCTCGATCGCGACCAGGAGCGCCTCGACGCTCTCGCGGCGCTCCATGAGGGCCGCGAAGCGCTCGTACTCGGGCACCGCGAACAGCGCCCGCACCATCGGCTCGAAGAAGTACATCGCCTGGCTGCCCACGAACGAGAGCGGCTTCATGCTCTCGAGGAACAGGATCGCGGGGACCGTCATGCGGTAGCGCACGGTGGTCTCGGCGAGGCGGTCCAGGAGACGCCGGTCCTCGTCGGTCAGCGCCTCACCGGCGCCCGGCGCGCGCGACGCGTGCTTGAACGAACGCCACCACCCCATCGCGGTTCCCTCCCAACGGGAGCCGCACGCCCCGGTAGGCGTCCAGCCAGCTCCGCTTCTCGAAGGGGCTCAGGAAGAGCCCCGCCTCGTCTTCTTCGAAGCGCTTCATCTCGCTCCAGGGGCGCGCCCGCACGACGCCGAGCGAGCGCACCTCCACGGCGTCCGGCGTCAGCCGGTAGCGCGTGGGGAGGAGGTACGACGACAGGGAAAGGAGCACGAAGATCGGCGCGGCGATGCCGAGCAGCCGGTCCCCCGTGCCACGGGCGATCAATACCCCGAGCACGACGGCGCCGGCCACGATCACCACGGCCGTCAGCGGCTTCTGCCGGGCGGGCCAGACGCTCCAACTGAGCTCCGCGCCGTCGGCCTCCGGGGCGGTGCCCCGGTGCTCCGAGACCGCTTCCGCCTCCTCGGCTCCGGCGTTCCCCAGGCGCGCGGCCGCGGCCGGGCGCTCACGCGCCACCCGCGGCCTCCGCGTCCTGCCAGGAAAGGACGAGCTGCCGGGCGGCTCGCGCCTCGTCCAGGCGGCGCACCGGCGTGCGCGTGGGAGCGTCTTTCAGCTTCTGCGGCGCCTCGATCGACTCCCGGTCGATCGCGAGCATCGCCTCGGCGAACGCGTCCAGCGAGGCCTTGGTCTCGGTCTCGGTCGGCTCGACCATCAGCGCCTCGTCCACGATCAGCGGGAAGTACGTCGTGGGCGCGTGGACGCCGAAATCGAGGAGCCGCTTCGCCACGTCGAGCGCGCGCGCCCCCCGGGCCTTCTGGCGGCTGGCCGAGAGCACGAACTCGTGCATGCAGTAGCCGGCGTGGGACGGCTCGTACGCCTCGATCAGCCGGGCCTTGAGGTAGTTCGCGTTCAGGATCGCCTCGCGGCTCACCTCCGCGATGCCCGAAGCCCCGAGCGAGCGCATGTAGGTGAGGGCGCGAACCAGGATGCCGAAGTTTCCGTAGAACGAGTGGACCCGTCCGATCGAGCGCGGCCGGTCCTCGTCCCAGTGCCAGCAGTCGGCCTGGCGGACGAGCACCGGCGCGGGGAGATAGGGCTCGAGCTCGGCCCGGACGCAGAGAACGCCGCCGCCGGGGCCGCCGCCGCCGTGCGGCGTGCTGAAGGTCTTGTGGAGGTTGATGTGCGCGAAGTCGAAGCCCATCCGGCCCGGGCTGGCCAGACCGACCATGGCGTTCAGGTTCGCGCCATCGAGGTACAGGAGCCCGCCCGCGTCGTGGACGATGCGCGCGATCTCCCCCACGTTGTGCTCGAAGATCCCGAGCGTGTTCGGATTCGTCAGCATGAGCGCGGCGGTCCGCGGCGATACCGCGGCGCGGAGCGCTTCGAGGTCCACGCAGCCGTCCGGCCCCGAGGGCACGGTGACGACCTTGTAGCCGACCTGGGCCACCGACGAGGGATTCGTGCCGTGCGCCGAGTCGGGGACGATCACCTCTTCGCGCGCGTCGCCGCGCTCGGCGTGGTAGGCGCGCGTCATGAGGATCGCCGTCAGCTCGCACTGGGCGCCGGCCGCCGGCTGCGTCGTGACGCCGGGCATCTCCATGATCGCGCGGATCCACTCGTGCAGCTCGCCGATCACCGCGAGCGCTCCCTGCGCCGTCTCCTCGGGCTGCAGCGGATGGATCGCCGAAAATCCCGGGATGCGGGCCATCTCGTCGTTGAGCTTCGGGTTGTACTTCATCGTGCAGGAGCCGAGCGGATAGATGGCGCGATCGATGTGATGGTTCATGACCGAGAGGTTCACGAAGTGGCGTACCACCGCCGGCTCGGAGATCTGCGGCAGATCGGGAGCCGCCGGACGGAGCCGGACGCCGGGCAACAGCCGCGCCGCGCCCTGCTCCGGGACGTCGAGCGGTGCCAGGCGCGGACCGCGGTGGCCCTTGACGGAGCCTTCGTGCAGGGTCAGCTCGGACATACGGCCTCCTCGGGCGCCGGCCGCCCCGCCCGCGCCCATCGCGCGAGCGTCTCCACGTAGCGATCCATCTCTTCCTTGCTCCGCTTCTCGGTCGCCGCCACGAGGAGATCCGCCGGGCGATCGGCGTCGAAGCGCGAGAGCGGAACGCCCGCGAGGATGCGCGAGCCGAGCGCGGCGTGCACGAAGCGCTCGGCCGAGCCCGGCAGGCGGACGACGAACTCCCGGAAGAAGGGCGCGCCGCCGTGCGCGAGCGTCACGCCCGGGACGGC
>DASSLZ010000255.1:0-4369 GCA_035689165.1 Candidatus Eiseniibacteriota bacterium
CAGGCGATCGCGAGCGCCAGGACCAGGATCCCCAGCCTTCCGCGGCGTCCGCGCAGCAGGAACGCCGCGCCGAGGAGGGCGAGCAGCGGGATCTTGAAGACGCCCGGGCTGGAGAGGGCCCGCATGATCGGGTCGAGCCAGGCCTGATGCCACCCGAGATGGACCGCGCGGAAGAGCGCGGCGTCCCATGCGTGCCCCACGGCGCGGGGCTAGAACTCGGCGCCGAACGTCACGAAGTGCCGGGGCTTGCCGATCCCGCCGTCCAGCTTGTGCTCCCGCGCGTAGTCGTAGCGGAGGATGAAGTAGCCCAGGTTGACGCGCGCGCCGAACCCGAACGCCAGGTGCAGGTCCCTGGTGCGGAGCCCGTTCACGTTCGAGAAGAAGACCGGCTGGTGCCCGTCCTCCCAGGTGGTCGCGGCGTCGGTGAAGAGGACGCCGTTGATGCCGCCCAGGTTGATCGCGAGCGGCCATCCGAGGCGGAGCTGCTCGATCAGAGGGAAGCGGAATTCGAGATTCCCCAGGAGCACGCGCGTGCCGATGAGGTCGCCGTAGTCCACGCCGCGGTAGGTGAACGCCCCGCCGAAGCGGAAGAGCTGCGGGTCGCGCCCGAACGAGGCGCCGCCGATGAAGCGCTGGGCGATCGAGAAGTTCTGGTGGATGTTGGTGTAGCGCCGCCAGTCCATGAGGCCGGTCGTGTAGTGCACGTCGCCGAGCGCCGTTTCCACGGTGTAGCGGGAGCGCCCGCCGTTGATCGGCCCGGTGGTGCCATAGAGCGCGTTGTCCGCCACCAGCCCGATGTTCGGCGCGACGTAGAAGAAATCCCCGTTGTTCGCCACCGTGGAGACCTGCCCCAGGTCGTAGTTGAAGCGGAGCACCCGCTCGTTCAGCACCGCCGCCTCGACCCCGTACTCGATGCGACGGAACCGGTTGAACGGCCGCGAGAAGAAGACCGCGCCCCCGCGGTAGATCTGGCTCTCCACGTCGTCACTGGACGGCGCCGAGAGGAGCAGCAGGTCGTTCCGGTACTGGAAGACCGCGAAGCCGTAGTTCGTGCGCTTCGCGAGATTGGTGTAGGCCAGGTAGATGTCCGACTGCGTCACGTCGCCGTACAGGTTCAGCACGGCCAGGACGTTGTGATTCCCGAGCACGTCGCTGAAGGAGATGACGCTCGACCCCGCGAAGCCGACGTTCGAGGCGAAGAGCGCCCCGCCCGAAATGTAGTCGCGCGAGAACCGGGCCTTGTACGGCAGGCGCAGGAAGGTCGTGCTGTCGGTCAGGGGCTCGCGGTAGACCTGCTGCACGTACATGGCGAGGGTCGTGTCGGCGACGGTCGAGGTGTCCCGCAGCGCCACGGCCGCGGGGACGCCGCCCGTCGTCACTGAATCCCGAAGAACCGAACCGCTAAGAGTGGAAGCCGACCCTGCCTGTGACGCCGCGCGCAAGGCGGCGGCGCGTGCGGAGGCCGAGTCGGCCGGCGCGGTGCGCACCGGAGGCGCTGCCTGAGGATCGGAATCGCCGTCGGGATCGGTGCCCGACGCTTCGGTCACCCCCGCCGCGACTTCGACCCGCGTGCCGAGCGGTGCCAGCGGCATCGACTGCTCGGCCACGACGCCGGTCGCCGGCGCCAGGAACTTGCGCACGTCGCGCACCGAATAGATGTCCCATCCGCCGCGCGTGAAGGAGGTGAAGAGGAGACGCTTGCCGTCGGCCGAGAGCGAGATGCAGGGGGCGTCCGCGACGACGCCCGAGACCCCGGTCAGCAGGTTCGAGAGCCGGAACGAATCGCCCGTGACGAGATCGAACCGATAGATGTTCGGAATTCCCGCGCGGTCGGACACGAAGAGGAGCGACTTGCCGTCGGGCAGCCACTGCGGCGAGAAATTGGACCCGCTCTGCCGCGGGAGCACGGTGACCTGGCGCGTCGCCACGTCGAAGGTGGCCAGGCGGAGCTTGCCGAAGATGAGCCGCGAGACGTCGGTCCCCTCCCCCTGGTCGGTGGCGTAGGCGATCTTCGTCCCGTCGGGAGACCACGCCGGCTCGCGAACCGAGTACGGTCCGCTGATCAGCTCCCGGCGGTTCTTGCCGTCGGTGTCCGAAACGATCAGGTGCGACCAGCCGTGGTCGATCCCCACGAAGGCGATCTGCTTGCCGTCCGGCGACCAGGTCGGCGAGTAGATGGCGTCCAGGCCGAACTTCAGCTTCCGCTTTACCTTTCCGGAAGGGATCTCGATCAGGTAGATCGCGTCCTCGCCCCCCACTTTGGCGGGAAGCGCGATCATCTTTTCGTCGGGCGACCAGGCGATCGACGTGTTGAAGAAGCGGAGCGTCTCGAAGGAGGGCGTGCGTTCCCCCTCGACCAGCTTCTTGAAGTTCTTCCCGTCGAGCGCCGAGGCGAGATAGACGTTGTTGTACATGCTCTTGTCGGAGATGTAGACCATCTGCATCCCGGACGGCGAGACGCCCACCGCGACGTTGAAGTTGGAGCGGTCGTGCTGCGCGTCGGTCAGCTTCGAGGCGATCGCGTCCGCCTTGTCGTAGTCGGCGATCTGCGGCAGGTACTGCTTGCGGACCGACTCCTGCCACTTCTTGGAGAGAACGTCGACGGTGAGGCCGGTAGAGGCTTCCAGCGCCCGCTCCATGCTCCCCATGCGCCGCGTGCGTTTCAGGATGTCGCCGATCTTCTGGATCCCGTAGGTGTCGGCGATGAACTCGAAGATCGACTGTCCGAAGCGGTAGACGCGGATGTCGCCGACGTAGGCCAGCGTGCTGATCGGGATGAGATAGCCCTCCAGCGAGGCGTCCCGCAGCCAGGACTGCGTATTCGTGTCGATCTCGCCCACCGAGAGGTACTCGGCCATCCCCTCCATGAACCAGCCGGGAGGCACGCTTGCGAAGGGGTTCCCCACGATGCCCGGCCGGTCGCCGAAGAGGATGTCCACCTGGAACGCGTGCACCAGCTCGTGCGTGAGGACGTGGTCCAGCTCGGCGTAGGAGCCGGTGAAGGGAAGAAAGACGCGCCGCTTCAGGAACTCGGTCACGCCGCCGGTGCCGATGCCGAGCAGCTCCGGCGTGATGTTGGTCTGCTCGAAGTCGGTGTGCGAGGCGTAGAGGACGAGCGGAACGCGCGCCTTGATCTGGTGCTGGAGGACCCGGCTGAGCCGCTGGTAGCCGCGCTCGGCCATGACGGCGGCGTCCTGCACCGCGCGCTCGGTCCCCTGGTAGTGGTAGACGTCGAAGTGCTCGGTCCGGAGCACCTTCCAATGGAAGTCTTTGTACTGGACCTTGTTCTGGCCGAAGGTCTGCGCCCGCGCCGCGGGGGCCAGGGCGAGGAGAAGGAGCAGCGTCAGCGCGGCGCGCGGAAGCGCTCCGCCGCGAGCGACGGATCCGGCGCGCCGATCGTGATGTCGGGTCATCCATTCACCCCTGGTTCGTTCCGGCCAATGCGGCCCGGCGCGCCGCGTCGATCGCCTCTTCCGCGCGGTCGGCGGGAATCGCTCCCTGTGCCGCTTCGGGGCGCCCGCCCCCCTTCGCGCCATAGGCGCTGGCGAGGCCTGCGAAGAGGGCGCCTACGGATATTGTACCTTTCGGAGCCGAAAAGTGCGCCCGCGCGATGTCCCGCCCCGCCGCGAGGAGCGCGATTGCGCCCCGCCCGGCGACGTGCGCCGCGATGGCGGCGAGCTCGGCGGGATCCCGGTCGGGGAAATACCGGGCGACCACCGGGCCCGAGCCGCCCGGCTCCGCCGCCGCCAGCAGGGTCTCGGCCTCGCGGACCAGGGACTCGGCGAGGAGCGGCTTCAGGCGGGATTCGAGGCGCCGGACCTCGCCTTTGAGACGCGCGATGGCGCGAGGGAGATCCGCTTCTCCCGACGTGAATTCGAGACAGAGGCCGCGCAGGACGTCCGAGGCCTCCCGCAGCCGCGCCAGCGCGCGGCCGCCGCAGGCGAAGGCGACGCGCGTCCCGCCCTTGTACTTCTCCGTGCCGAGAAGGGCGATCATCCCGACCTGCCCCGAACGCGCGACGTGGGTCCCCCCGCACGCCGACCAGTCGAATCCCTCCACCTCGACGACGCGGACCTCTCCTTCCACGTCCGGCGCCTTGCGCAGCGGGAATTCCCGCGCGCGATCGAGCGAGACGACGTGGGTCGCGACCGGCCGGTCCTCCCACACGACGGCGTTGGCGCGATCCTCGACCTTGCGGAGGAGTCCGGCGTCCGGTCCCGGATGGTCCACGTCGATGGTCACGACCGCTTCGCCCAGGTGGAAGGAGCGCGTGTCGGCCCGGGCCACCTCGACGAAGGCGCGGGAGAGGATGTGCTGTCCCGTGTGCTGCTGCATGTGGTCGAAGCGGCGCGCCCAGTCCAGGCGTCCT
>DASSLZ010000256.1:0-22721 GCA_035689165.1 Candidatus Eiseniibacteriota bacterium
TACCGCGTGCTCGTGGAGTCCAGTCCGCAGGGGCTCCTCATCGTGCAGGGGGGAAAGGCGGTCTTCGCGAACCGGGCCATCGCCCAGATGGCGGACCGGCTCGAGTCGGAGCTGCTCCATCCGGGGTTCGATCCGCTCATCATCTTCGACGGCGAGGCGCAGGAATCGCTGCGGGAGGCTCTCGAGGGCGCGAACGCCGCGGCCGTCCAGCGCACGACCGAGATCGTCCAGCCGGTCGGCCGGCGGATTCCTGTCGAGGTGCAGACGGCGCCGCTCGTCTTTCAGAATCACCCGGCGGCGATGGTTCTGGTCTCCGACGTCTCCGCGCTCCGCGATCTTCAAGATCGCCTGGTGCGCGGCGAGAAGCTGCGCGCCCTGGGCGAGCTGGCGGCCGGCGTGGCGCACGACTTCAACAACAACCTCGGCATCATCCTGGGCCGCACGCAGCTCCTCCTGTCGCGCACCGGCGACCCGGCGCTCGTCTCCGGGCTCAACGTGATCCGGCAAGCCGCCATGGACGGCGGCGAGGCGGTGCGCCGCATCCAGCAGTTCAGCCGCGTGCGCGAGGACCGCGCCCACGAGCCGCTCGACCTGACCGCGATCGCCGAGGAGGTGGTCGAGATCACGCGCGGCAAGTGGAAGAACGACGCGGAGCGGCGCGGGGTCAAGGTGGAGGTCCGGATCGAGGCGGCCGACGCGCCCTCGATCCTGGGTTCGCGCGCCGAGATCCGGGAAGCGATGACGAACCTGATCTTCAACGCCGTCGACGCCCTTCCGCGCGGCGGGCGGATCGACGTGCGCTGCCGCGCCGAGGCGGGGCAGGCCGTGATCGAGGTGGCGGACGACGGCGTCGGCATGGACGAGGACGTCCGAAGCCGCATGTTCGAGCCCTTCTTCACGACGAAGGGTCTCTCGGGAACGGGCCTGGGTCTCTCGATGGTCTACGGCATCGTGTCGCGCCACCAGGGGACGATCGAGGTGGAGACCGGGGTGGGACAGGGGACGGTGGTGCGCATGCGCTTCCCCGTGACCGATCAGCTGGAGCGGCCGGCCTCGCCGGCGCGCCCCGAGCCCAGCCGGGTGGCCGCGCGCGTGCTGGTCGTGGACGACGAGCTGGAGCTGCTCCACGTTCTCGAGGAGGCGCTTTCGGCCGCGGGACACGTCGTGACCGCCGCCTCCTCCGGGCTCGAAGGGATCGAGCGCTTCCGGGAGGGAGCCTTCGACGTGGTGCTGACCGACCTGGGTATGGCGGACGTGAGCGGGTGGGAGCTGGCGCGGACGGTGCGCCAGGAGGGGAGCGCGTCGGTCGTTCTGGGGCTGGTGACCGGATGGGGGGCCACGATCAGCCAGGAGATGGTGGTGGGGCACGGCGTCGACTTCGTGGTGGCGAAGCCGTTCGACGTGGAGGACCTGATCGCACGCACCAACCGCGCGATCGAGTCGAAGCAAGGCTTGGCCGCGGCCGCGGACCCCGCTATTCCTCCGACAGACGCTTCACCCAGCGGACGTCGCCGGACCTGAGCCGCCGCTGGCGGTAGCCCATCGCCTCGAGGAAACGCTCGCCGTCGTCGTATCCCTCCGGCACCTCCGCCGCGATCGAAGGCACGCCCAGCTCGTCGCCCAGGAACTGCTCGGCCATCTCCAGCGCGGCGCGGCCGTAGCCCTTGCCCCGCTCGCCCTGGGCGATCACGAGGCCCCGGAGGGCGGCCGGATGCTCGTCGGAGCCCGACTCGATCTCGATCGTGCCGATCAGGCTCTTCGTGTCGGTCCGCCGGACCGCGAAGTAGAAGCGGCTCTCGTCGGCGATCGCCTCCTCGTACATCATCTCCACGTCGGTCGGGTCGAAGTCGGAAGAGCCGGTCAGCGCCTCGAAGTAATCGGGAGCGTCCAGGTAGACCTTCCAGATGGCCGGGAGATGCTCGGGCCCCGGCACCTCGAGGGTGACCAGGGGGCCGTCGATCCGGGTGGTGGTGGAGCCGCTCATCGCAGGAGCACCGCCTTTTGCACGCGCGTCCGGTTTCCGGAGCGCAGCTCGAAGAAGTAGATCCCCGCGCCCGCCGGGCGTCCCCGCCCGTCCGTTCCGTCCCAGGTGAGCCGAAGATCGGAGGGCCGGCCCGCTCCGCGGGCCAGCGTGCGGACGAGCCGTCCGTCCGCGGTGAACACGCGTACCATAAAGGGGCCGCTCCGGTCCAGGGAGACGGCCACCGAGGCCCCCGCGCGGAAGGGGTTCGGCCGCACCGACGAGAGGGCGAACACCCGGGGCGCTTCGCCGACCGTCACCGAGATCGGGCCCGCCTCGGCGGCCGGCTCTCCCTCGCGGGAGGCCGTGATCCAGTAGCGGTAGGCGCCCGGCGCCACGTCCGTGTCCAGGTAGCCGCCGTCGGAGGCGGGCACCGTGGCGATCCGCCGTCGCGTGCCGTCGTCGCCCTCGCGGTCAATCCCCACCGAGCTGGCGGCGCCGTCGGCGACGCTCCACGACAGCCGGACCGCGGCGGGGCCGCCGGCCGGCCCCGCCGCCGCGTCGAAGCTCGCGATCGCGATCGCCACCGTCGCGCAGGCCGAGGTGCCCCCCACGAGCACGTCGTCGATCCACCAGCCCAGACCCTCGTTGGGGGGCTCGGAGCGGAACCGGAACGCGAACTGGACGATTCCCGAATAGCCCGTGAGCGGCACGTCGACGCGCGTGAACGTGGTCTGGGTCCCGCTGAACCGGTCCCCCGTGTTGTAGCCGCCCACCGGCTCGAGCGGCGTCCACGTGGCGCCGGAATTGGTGGAGATCTCGACCGTCAGGCCGTCGAAGGCGAACTCGCTGTCGTAGCGCTGCCAGAAGGAGAGCGTATCGCTGGTGCCCGTGAGCCGGACCGGCTGGCTCACGAGCCGCGCGTCCTGCGACGGCGCGTAGTGTCCGATGAAGCCGAACGGCCCCAGTCTCCAGGCCCAGCTCCCGCCGGGGGTGTGGTTGACGCCCGCTTCGCGGTGCCATTCGCTGACGCCCCCGCAGCCGAGCGGCACCGAGACCCACCGGCGCGCGGTGGCGTTCTCGAAGTCCTCGCAGATGCCGCTGCGCTGTCCGATCAGGATCTGCACGCTGTCGGCGAGAACGAGGCCCGCGGCGTCGGAGACCGCGATGGTGAGATTGCAGCCGCGCGGATCGGGGGTGGGGTTGATGACGGCGAAGATCACCGAACCCGTGTCCGAGGCTGCCCCGCCCAGAACCCCGTAGTAGACCGAGTCGGCCAGGAGCCCCGCGTAGGGCTCGGTGACGGCCACCCGCGCCGTGAGGACGCCGGTCGGCGTGGTGTCCAGGTTCTGCAGGGGGATGTGGATCCGGACGGTCTCCCCCGGTTCGACGAGCCCGTTACCGTTGTTATTGTTCCCGAGGAAGGGAGAGTCGTCCACCGTCACGGCGTTCCGGCGCACCGACGTCCCGCTCACGAAGAAATCGGCCGTCACGTCCCGGGGCTCCGCTCCCGTTTCGGCGATGTTCCGGATCGCCACCTGCGAGATGCCGCCGCAGTAGGAGTCGCTGTTGGGACAGCTGTTCGCGTCGAACGCGGCGCGCGCGCCCGCCCCGGGCCAGGGATCGTAGGCGTCGCCCCGGTTTCCGACCACGATCACCGACCCCTCGCACGCCGGCTCGCTGGCCGCCGACCCGCGCGCCAGATCCAGGTTCTGGACCCCGGTGAAGCCCGACGCGGCCTCGATGCCGCCCCCTTCCTCCACGTCCACCTGCTTATGGGACGCCGTGTTGTTCCCGATGATCCCGGTGTCCACGTGGTAGATCATGAGGCCGTGCGCCGCGGTCGAATCCCGCTCCATCGTGGATTTCACGAGCGCGGCGTCGAAGCCGATCGGCTGGCGGTTCTCCACGAGGAAGTACTCGCCGGCTTCGACCCCGTTGGTCCAGAGGCGGAACGCGCGTCCCGAGGTTTCCACCGGAGGAATCGTCACGCCGGCGCTGTCGCGGGTCACCCAGGTGGGCTGGAGCCAGCCGAGCGCTTCCTTGGACCAGGCCGAGAGGTGCGCGGGGCAGCTCCCCACCGTCTGGTCCGGAAGGTGGTTGAAGAGTCCCGAGGCCATCAGATCCCACTCGCCGAGCCCCTCGTTGGCTCCCGGAAGGCCGCTCGTGTCGTAGAGGTCGGGAAGTCCGAGCACGTGTCCGAACTCATGGCAGAAGACGCCGATCGTCATCAACGCGCCCTTCGTGGTCCAGGGCGTCGTGAGGAACCACTCCTCCGGCTCCGTCGTGTAGTCGTAGACGATCACGCCGTCCGCCGACGTCCCTCCGCGAGGCCCCGGCACGTTCCACTTGTGGGACCAGATGTCCGAGGTGGGGTCGCCCGTTTCCTCGGCGCCCGGACCCGCGTGGACGATGAAGATTCCGTCCACCTCGCCGTCGTCGTCGCCGTCGTGCGGGATGCCGTCGGGCCCGTCATTGTCGAACTGGGTGAAGTCCACGTCGGGCTCCGCGAGACGGACGGCGTCGAGCGCCATCACCTGCGCGTTCAGGGGGCCCGGGCCCTGGCCTCCGTCCGTGCCCACGTAGTCGGTATAGGGGCGCGGGGCCGTGTACCACCGGGTCACGACGCCGTCGACGTCGAACGCGCCGCCCGACACCTCGTTGTAGTAGTCGCGAAAGCTCCCGCCGGGACGGGTTCCCTTGGAGAAGAGGAGATCGGCGAAGTCGGCCGGCGTGTGGTTCAGCGTGTCGGCGGGGTGATCGGAGAACTGGAGCAGGATGACGAGGACCTTGTACTTGCTGCCCACGGTCGTCCGGACCTGGGACGGGGCGTTCAGCCCGGGCTGCCTCAGGGGGATCCGCGGGGCCTGGAACGCCGTGGCGCGCCGGCCTGGAGCCGAAGGGTAGAGCGGTGGAGCGGCGGATACCCGGCCGGCCGGCATGAGCAGGCAGGCCAGCGCGATCCCGAAGACGGCGCGCAAACGACGAACTCCCTCCGGCAGGGATGGGTCGTGGCGCCGATCAGGGTTTGACGGAAGCAACCTCCGCGCGCCCGAAGCCGGCGCGCTCCTGCTTCCCCCAGCCGCCACGTCCCAAGAGGATATCAACCATGGCGCCCAGGCGGAAGAAGAGGGTGAGGATGCGGTAGGTGAAGTTCTCGATCACCCCGATGGCGATCATCAGGGCGAAGTCGCCCCAGGAGCGGTAGAGCCCGAACGACAGTTCCTCCAGGAAGACCGCGGAGATCGACAGGAAGGCCCCCGAGGTCACCGACAGGAAGAGAAACGCCCAGAAGTAGAGGGGGGACAGGAAACCCATGAAGTAGGCGATCGGGAGCACGATGTAGCCGATCACCTCGACGATCGGCCCGAGCAGCTCGAACAGGAAGTAGTAGGGCATTCCGAGCCAGCGGAGCGACCCCGACTTCTTCTCCCAGAAGATCGAGCGGTGGAGCCAGAGCGAGTGGATCAGCCCCCGGTGCCAGCGGCCCCTCTGGCGCGCCAGCGTGCGCAGGCCCTGCGGCACCTCGGTCCAGCAGATCGGGTCGGGCAGGAAGACGACCGAATAGGGCCGCCCCTGCTCGCGCATCGCGTGGTGGAGGCGCAGGACCAGCTCCATGTCCTCGGTCACGACGTCCGAGCGGTAGCCCCCCACTTCGACGACGACGTCCTTCCGGAACAGGCTGAACACGCCCGAAAGGATGAGGAGGTTGTTCATGGCCGAAAGCCCGAGGCGGCTCGCGACGAAAGCGCGCAGGTATTCGACCACCTGGAACGCGGCCAGGACGTTCTGCGGGAGGTGCGGATCCACCACGCGGCCGCGTTCCACCGTGCAGCCGTTGGCGACGCGGACCTGGCCGCCCACCGCGATCACGCGATCGGGATCTTCCAGGAACGGACGCACCACGCGCAGGAGCGCGTTCTCCTGGAACACGGAGTCGGCGTCGATGGTGCAGAAGAGCGGATATCGTGAGACGTTGATGCCCGCGTTCAGGGCGGCGCTCTTGCCCGCGTGCGCCTGGTCCACCACGACCAGGTTCGGGATCGTCGGGGAGCGGTAGATGCCTCGCAGGATCGCGTCGGTCGGGATGCTCCGGCGGACGATCGCCTCGCGGCGCACCAGCCCGAATTCGCGGGTCAGCCGCTCCAGCGTTCCGTCGGTGGATCCGTCGTTGATGACGATCACCTCGTGCTGCGGATAGTCGAGGGAGAGCACCGATCGCACCGCTTCGACCACCGTGGTCTCCTCGTTGTAGGCGGGGACGAGCACGCTGATCGGGAAGGTGAAGTGCGACTTGGCCACCGCTTCGTAATCGGCGTAGAAGTTCTGGGCCAGCCGCCGGCGCATGTCGAAGAAGGAGACGATGAGCAGCGTGAAGAGCACGAGCTGGAGCGCCGTGAAGTAGACGAGCACGATGATGCTCACGACGTTGAGCGCCGGGAAGAGCCAGGTCGGAGCGTCGATCGCGTTCATGTCAGCCTCCCGTCGCGGCCCGCTGGGGCGGGACCGCGGGCACGCCCAGGGTGGCCAGTCCTTCCGTGGCGCAGTCGCGCGCGAAGCGGTCGTTCGATTGCAGGGCCGAGAGGAGCGCCGGCTTGGCCGGCTCGCCCAGCAGCACCAGGGCGTCCAGCGCGTTCTTGCGCACCCACCAGGATCGGTCCTCGAGCATCCGGCCCAGCGCCCCCGCCATCGTGGGGTCGCCGATCTTGCCCAGCGCCTCGGCGGCGTGCGCGCGCACGAACCACACCGGGTCGCGGAGCGCGGCTTCGACCATCGCGGCCGTGGAGCGATCGGCGATCGCGCCCAAGGCCCAGGCCGCGGACGAACGGACGTCCGGCTCGGGATCGAGGAGCGCGTCGCCCAGCGAGCGGGCCGCGCGTCCGTCCTTGATCTCGCCCAGGATGCGGGCGGCCCAGAAGCGGGCCTTCGGGGTGCCGTCGCGGAGCGCGCGAATCAGCAGCGGTGCGGTGCGGGCGCCCATCTCGATGCAGATCGCGGCAATGCGCGCCGAGACCGACTGCTCGTGCTTGCCCAGAAGCCCGACCAGCGCCTCCTCGGCGGCTTGCAGCTTCATCTTGCCGAGGGCGCGGGCGGCGACGTTGCGCACGTCGGGATCCCTGTCCTCCAGCGCGGCCAGCAGGGCGGGCACCGATGCCGGCACCTTGAGCTCGCCCAGGAGCCGGAGCGCATGGGCGCGCGACCACTTGAGGGGGCTCTTCGTCTCGCGGAGGTAATGGGCGATTACCCCCTGCTGCTCGAGGGAGCGGATCACGTCGAGGCGGAGGGATAGCTCCAGCTGGCTCACCTCCTCCGCGGCGAGCTGCGACCAGCGGCCGGTGAGCCCGTTGGCGATCTCGCGATAGGCCGCATCGCGCTGCTCTCCGCCGGCCAGCAAGAGGAAGCTCTGGCGGAGCCGGTCGAGGAAGCGGCGCCGCGAATCGTCCTCGCGGTTGGAGTGGATCTTGTTCACGACGGCCGCCATGGTCGTGAGCGCCAGGATCCCGAGCAGGAGTCCCAGCGTGATCACCAGCGCCTGGTAGTCGATCATGCGATCCCCCTCGCCGCGCTCACCATCGGACGGCTCCCGAGGCCCCGACGAACCAGGTCTCGTAGGCGTTGTTGTCCCTCGAGTAGGAGCCCTCGAGGCCGAGCGGGAACGACCCGCCCGCGACCAGGTTCACCCAGCCCGACCACGTGCTCGTGTAGATGTTGTCGAAGTTGGACGAGAGCACCGCCGAGAACTGGTAGCGCGCCCCCCAGTCGAGTGATGCCCTCTCGGAGTATCCCGTGAGGGCCAGGCCCGCGGCGTGGCGCGTGCTCTTCAACGGCGTGAAGTAGGACGCCGACGACGAGTCGAAATCGGTGAACGAGATGCCGTAGTCGGCGCTCAGGCCCGGGCGGGCCAGGCGCAGCCGGTACGCGGCGCCGGCGCGCAGCGTGCTCCGGTCGTTCTCGTCCGAATAGGATCCGTGCTCGGCGCCCGCGCTCAGCGTGGCGCGCGCGTTCCACTGGTAGGCCAGTTCGCCCGCCACCACGGTCTGCCGCCCCGCCCGGATCTCCGGCAGTCCGGTGTCGTCCTTGATCGGCACGTAGTCGCGGCGGACCGAAGCGCTGGGCGTCCAGCGGCCCGCGAATCCCCACGCGCGCGCGTTCCAGCCAAAGAAGCGGTCGTCGCCGCGGAGGGGGTAGATCACGTTGGGGCTCCCGGCCTGGATCGCGCGGCTCTCCACGCCGGCGCTCAGCAGGAAGGGATAGCCGCGGGTGAGCGCGGCATCGGCGCGCAGCACGGTCATGTCCAGATCGTAGTTGAGCGTCGTCCCCAGGACCGGGGGGCCCAGGCGGCGCTCGAACTGGGCCAGGCGCGACACGCGCACCGTGACGGTGGCCGCGCGCGCCAGGGTCGCGCGCGCCTGCGCGAAGGGGCCCGTGCTCTCGATCGCGAAATCGGGAGCGGCGGCCACGTACTGGCGCTCGTGCGCCGTGGTGAGGCCGGCGCCGATCGAGGGGCCGAGCGCGTCCCGTACGGCCCTGCGCTCTTGCCCCATCGCTTCGGTGTCGGCGCTCCCGTGCGCCGCGCGCTCGAGGAAGCGGTCCGACGACGATGGGGCGCCGCGCCAGCGGGCGACGGTGGCATAGCCGAGCCACGCGTCGCCGTACGCGGGATTCGAGCTCAGGATGCCGCGGTATTCCGTGGAGGCGCCGGGGAGGTCTCCGGCCCAGGAGAGAGCGCGCGCGTAGCCCACGCGGCTTTCGAGATCGGTGGAGTCGGCGCGGACCGCGCGGCGGAACTCACGGAGCGAAGCCTCGGAGCGCCCCGACCAGGCGAGCACCCGCGCGTATCCCGCGCGGTCGAACGCATCGTCGGGATGCGCGGCGAGGATCTTCCGGTATTCGGCGATCGATTCGTCGTAATGCCGGCCCCAGGCGAGCACGCGGGCGAGCAGGGACTGCGCGTCGGCGTCCTCCGGAGCCTGGGCCAGGCGCGCGCGCAGGATGCGCGCGGCCTCGTCGAACTTCTTCGCGTCGGCCAGGGCGCGGGCTTCGGCCAGGGCCGACTCGGAACGGGACGAATCCTCCGCCGCGACGCGCTCCAGCGTCTTCGCGGGAGAGAGGGCATTGGGGTCGGGATCGGCGAGCGCGGGCGAGACGGACAGTGAAGCGAGGGCGGACGCGGCCAGGAATGCCGCCCACGCCGCGGCGAGGCGCGGCCTAGCGGAGCGCGTCCTGGTTCCGGTTGGCTTCCGACTCACGGGATTCCATTCCCTCGAAGGCTTGACGGACGAGGGCCGCCGATTCCTTGGCCCTTTCCCGGGTTATCGGCTGCTCCCAGCCGTTCCAAAGTAGAGATACGTGGGCGGGCGTGGCGACCCGAACCTCCTGACCGGTCTCGGCTTGGGTCGTTCCCGGCGGTCCCAGGAACTGGCTGTCGCCCGGTCCCGCGGGTCGTGTCTTGGGTCCGGAAGGGCCATAGGAGTCCGCCGAGAAACCGCGCGCCGAGGTAGCCCAGGCCAGGAATCCGATCCCCGCCGTGGGCGTGGCCTCGACGGCGCTCGTTTCAGGGATGTCGTCCAGGACGGAGCGGCTGGAAGGGTCGGAGACGTTGAGAAGACCCCAGGGAATGGCGACTTCGATCACGCCGCGCACGGGATCGGCGCACCACTCCGAGTGCGGATCGTACGCCACGCTCGAGTCGTCTCGGGCGCCCCCCGCCGGGGAGCGCTCCGCGCCATAGCCGAGACTCCCCCAGTCGAGGTGTCTCGCGGGATAGACCGTGCCATTTCGCGCCACGCGCTCGCGGTTCGTCTCGATCAGGAGCGGAACGTACGCTCCGTCCGCGTTCGCCACGGGTCGGAACGGAGCGCGATTCCGAACGAAGACGCCGTCCTCGAGAAGACGCGACCATCCCGACCAGTTCATGCTTCGATCGATGAACAGCTCCGCGCCGGGCCGGTCGCGCAGGTTGCGCTGCAGTGCCGACGCGGGTTCGATCACCAGCTGGAACTCTGCGCCGCGCGACCAGACGGCGCGCAGGGGGGCGGGGAGCCGCGTGTCGCCCCGCGCGGGATCGAGCACGTCGATCGAGGCGCCGAGGGCCGCCGGAGTTTCCTTGGTCGGATCCACGTCGAATCGGAGATAGAGGCGGTTCGCGTCGCTCGTCGCGTAGAACGCCTTGAGCCATCGGCCCTTCGGGTCGCTCGCGTAGGGAGCGATGCCCCGCCAGTCCGACGTCGCGCCGTCCACCCGGATCCGGGGCGGCGGATCGAACGCGATCAGGCCGTAGTTCTCCTCGGGATCGAGCAGGTTGTGCCAGAGCGGGTCGCGGTCGCGGGGCGCTTCCATTCTCGCGACCAGCCAGTTCACCTTGAACCACTCGTCGAAGAGCGCGAAGAGAAGCGAACCGGAGCACCCCGCGTCGGCGATGTCCTCGAGCAGCCGGACGTCGCGCTCCCCCTGCTCGCGCTCCGAGGCGCCGCCATGGTCGATTCCCTGCGGCTGCTGGTGCGCGATCCCCCGGCTCGTCGGCACGCCGTACTCCCCGATCATCAGCGGAATGCCGCGCGTGTGCGCCTTGAGATCCCGGAGGTAGCCGGCGTAGGAGCAGGCGCCGTGGCGGTCGCGCACGGCCGCGTAGCCAGGGTCGGTGTTCATGAAGTCCGGGTAGTAGGGATAGACGTGGTAGTTCGCGAAGTAGCCGCGGAACGACGGGTCGACCGCCGCGTTCTTCAGGGGGCGGATGCGCAGGGGATCGACCGAATAGGCGTCTTCGTCGTGCTCGGCCTCGCGCCCCCCGCGCTCGGTCTCCGTCGGGTGGCGCATCACGTCGAGCGTCGGCCAGTTCACGAACGCGACGGCGTGCGCCGTGCCGTAGCGCGAGGCCTCGTACGAGGCGGAGGTCTCGCACGCGCGCGCGAGCCAGGTCTCCATGGGCGTGCCCGCCTCCACGGCGAAGAAGGCGCCGCGGAACGAGGTCATCCCGGGATGCTTCCGCTCGGTGGCACGCACGGCGTAGGGCTCCCATTCGCGTCCCAGCAGCCAGCCCGCGATCCATGGCGAGACGTCGGCGTCATAACGGCCCGAGGCATGCCCCGGCCGCGGCGCGACGAGCGCGTTTCCGTGCACGGCGTCGATGGCGGACCGGATCGCGGCGTCGAACGCGCCCGTGAAGGAAGCCTCCCAGAAATCGTCCCCCTCGGGCAGCTCGGTCCAGACCTCCTGGAAGAGCCAGATCGGACGGTCGGGATGCGCCGCGTTCTCCTCGCGCAGCGCCTGGTAGAACGCGGGCGGATGGACCGCGTACACCCGGATCGCGTTCGCGTGCAGCTCGCGCGCGAATCGAAGGTAGCGACGATAGTCGTCCTTGGTGAAGGCGAACTCGCCGGGGAAGTGCCCCGGCATCCCCGCGCCCAGGTTCACGCCGCGGAAAAAGACCGGACGCGCCGAGCCGTTGCGGACGATCTCGAACCGATCGCCGGCCGCGCGCACGTAGGCCGCGGCCGGACCGCGCGCGGCGGAAATCGCCGGAGCGGTTCGCCCCGGCACGGCGTGCGCCGACGCGTGCGCCGATATCGCGGGCGGAGCGGCCCACGACGCGGCCGTGACCCACAGCCAGACGAAGGCGTCGATGAGAAGGGGCATGCGTGTCCTCCTTCCGCGCGTTATCGGCAGGAAGAAGGTTCGGCTGGAGGATGCTTCAGCGAGGCGCCCGGGGCCAGCGAAACGTTGCGTCCCAGGCGGGGGGCTGTTAGGAATTCTGTGAAAACGGCCCTACCCAAGGCAGACGATATGACTCTCAAGCGGATGGACAACATAGGCATCGTGGTTGAATCCCTCGATGCCGTCATCTCATTCTTCTCCGAGCTAGGCCTGAAGCTCGAAGGGCGGGCCATGATCGAAGGAGAGTGGGCCGGGCGCGTCACCGGACTGGGATCCCAACGCGTCGAGATCGCCATGCTGGTCACCCCGGACGGGCACGGTCGGCTCGAGCTTTCGCGATTCCTAAGCCCGTCCGTCGTCGCCGACCACCGGAATGCGCCGGTGAACGCTCTCGGCTACCTGCGCGTCATGTTTACGGTCGACGACATCGACGAAACGCTCGCCAGGCTCCGCAAGCGTGGCGCGCAGCTCGTCGGGGAAGTGGTTCAGTACGAATCGGCGTATCGACTTTGCTACATCCGCGGCCCCGAAGGGCTTCTCATCGGGCTCGCCGAGGAGCTCAGGTAGGGCGACTCCCCAAAACGATCGGTTCGGCAACATCCCGTGGCGCGGCGCCGATCGCGTGATGCCGACATCGCGGCGCGTTTCGGAGTGGGCGTCGGGGCGTGGATCATGGGCGCAACATGTTCGGCCCGGTTCGTGGTCCCTGGCCGGACGACGCCTGGCGCGGCTGGTGGGGGAAGAACCCGCCGTATCACGGACCGGTATTCGTGCTGACGCATCACGCCCGCCCGCCCGTCCCGATGGAAGGCGGCACGGTGTTCCATTTCGTCACGGGCGGCATTCGCGAGGCGCTGGAACGGGCGATGGCGGCAGCCGAGGGCAAGGACGTGGAGATCGGCGGCGGGGTGGCGACGGTCCGCCAGTATCTCGAAGCGAGGCTCATCGACGAGCTGCACCTGGCGGTCGCGCCCAGGCTGCTCGGGTCCGGCGAGCATCTCCTGTGCGGCCTCGATCTCACGGCTCTGGGCTACGAGTGCACGACCCACGTGCCGACCGCCGCCGCGACGCACGTCGTACTCACGAGACGCCGGTGACGCTTCCGGGCGAGGGCTACGGAAAGATCGCGCGGAGCGCGGCTTCGTGGTTCTCGAAGGAATCGAGGATGGCGTCCGGCGCGGACTCGGCCAGCTCGGATCGCGAGACCTGTCCGGTGGCCACCACGACCGCTCGGGCGCCGATCGCGCGCGCGCAGGAGACGTCGCGCGGCGTATCGCCCACGACCGTCGTGTCCGCGCCGCTGAAGACGCGTCCGGTCAGGGCGCGCGCCTTCTCCAGGGCGATCTGGGCCAGCACGGAGCGGTCCTCGTGGTCGTCGCCGTAGGCGCCGAAACGGAAATAGGGCTCCAGGTTCCAGCGGCGCAGCTTGAGCTCGGCGCCGCGGAGGATGTTCCCGGTCAGGAGGCCCACCATCACGTCGTCCAGCTTGTTCAGACGCTCGAGCAGCTCGCGCACGCCGGGGAAGAGGCGGGCCCCGTCGTGGTTGGGCATCTCCACGTGCAGGTGTTCGACGTAGCGGCGGAGGCATTCCTTGCGCCGGGAGTGGATCACGTCGTCGTGGACCCCGGCGAGCCGCATGATCTCGGTGACGCACTGCGGATCGGTCATGCCCGCGAACTTGAAGTCGTTGATCGGGCCGGTGGTGGCGTAGGTCTCCCGGAGGGCGCGCGCGAACGCGATCTTGGGCGCGAGTCCCTCGCGGAGCAGGGTGCCGTCGATGTCGAACAGGACGAGGCGCATGGATCGGGACCGGCGCTGGAAGCGGGTGCGTTTGTCGGTTTCGATGGCGGACACGTTCGATCGGAGAGACCGATCGGACCTCTCGCGGCGATTGTACCACAGGCCGCGGGCGGTGCTCCCGGACCTAGGCCCGCGCCCCCGCCGCCGCTCCGGCGGGCGCTCCCGGCGCGCCCGCGTGCGGTCCCTCGAAGAGCTTCGGATTGGTCGAGCGCTCGGCGGCCGCTTCGCGCGTGATCTTCCCCGCGATCACGAGGTCCTTGAGCGCCTGGTCCAGAGTCTGCATCCCGTGCTGCGCCCCGACCTGCATGACGCTCTGGATCTGCGTCGTCTTGTCCTCCCGCACCAGGTTCCGGAGGGCGGGAACGCCGACCAGGATCTCGAGCGCGGCCACCCGTCCCTTGCCGTCCGCCGTCGGGATCAGGGTCTGCGCGATGACGCCTTCCAGGGACTCGCTCACCATCGTCCGCACCTGGGACTGGCGGTCGGCGGGAAAGATGTCGATGAGCCGGTCGATCGTCTTCGCGGCGGAGTTCGTGTGGAGGGTGCCGAAGACGAGATGCCCCGTCTCGGCGGCCGTGATCGCGAGCGCCGTGGTCTCGAGGTCGCGGAGCTCGCCCACGAGCAGGATGTCCGGATCCTCGCGCAGGGCGCTTCGGAGCGCGGCCGCGAAGGAGTCGGTGTGGGCGCCGATCTCCCGCTGGTTGATGAGGCAGCTCTTGGACTCGTGCACGAACTCGATCGGGTCTTCGATCGTGATGATGTGCCCCGCGCGGCTCGCGTTCACGAAGTCGATCATCGCGGCGAGCGTCGTCGACTTGCCGCTGCCGGTCGGTCCGGTCACCAGGACCAGTCCCCGCTCCCGGAGCGCCAGCTCGCGGAGGATCTTGGGCGTGCCCAGCTCCTCCAGGGTGCGGATCTTGGTCGCGATCACCCGGAAGACGCCGCCGATCCCGCGTCGCTGCTCGAAGATGTTGGCGCGAAAGCGTGAGAGCCCCTCGATCTCGAACGCGAAGTCGATCTCGCGCTGCCCCTCGAACAGCTTCCGCTGGCCGTCGTTCATCAGGGTGTACAGGAGCGCGCGCGCGTCGGGGTCGGAGAGCGCGGGTGACTGCGAGCGGACCATGTCGCCGCGCAGGCGGATCATCGGGGGCATGCCGGAGGAGATATGGAGGTCCGAGGCGCCGGACTCGACCGTCGCCTGGAGCAGGGTCTTCACGTCGAGCGGCATCAGCGGCCTCCCTCCTTCGCGAGCGCATCCCGTTTCTCATCGGAGAGGATCGTGACCTGCAGGCTTCCCGCCTGGATTTCGGCGCGCGACGGATCCACCCATACGGCGGAACCCTCGCGGCGGGCGGCGGGAAGGGCGATCAAAGCGAAGGGGCGGTCGCGCAGGGCGGCGCGGCCGGCCCGGCTTCGGGTCAGATGGGCGATGAGCGCCTTGGGGTCGAGCCAGTCGGTGCGAACGAAGACGAGGCGTCCCACGGCGGCCCCGTGGAGCAGCGTCTCGACCTGCTCGCCGTCCACCACGCCGTCCAGCGCGACGACGTCGGCGCCCAGCCCGACGGCAAGCTGCTCCCAGCGCGCCGCGTCGGTCGCGGGGATGCGGATCGTCCCGGGAGGGTAGGGGAGCAGATGGGCCGGCTCGAACACCAGGGTCCGGCGGTCGGCGCGCGCGGCCAGCGCGGCGAGCGAGGCCAGCACCAGGGATCCACCGGCGCGCGGAGGCCCGGTCACGACGATCAGCCCCTCGGGACCGTCGATGAATTCGCGGATCTCGGCCTCGCCGATCGGGGAGAGCCCGAGCAGCGAGAGGTCTGGCGCTTCCACCGGTGCGGGGGCCAGGCGGAGGACCGTGGCGACCCCCGCGTCGGTCCGGCTGTGGCAGGCGGAGACCGCAACGCGGTCGGGGCCCAGCTCCACGATGGCGGCGCCCCAGGACGAGGCGCGCCCGTCGTCCACGTCGGGAATGCCCAGCACGCCGAGCCGCGCGCGCAGGTAGAGCGAGGTTTCCGGCTGCTCCGGAGTCTGCGTCACGAGCCCCGCGTCGGTGCGGTACGCCACCGTGAGGTCGGAGCCCGCGGGGATGAAATGGATTTCGGAGGCGCGCGCCTGCACGGCCGCGTGGAGATGGTAGGCCAGGAAGTTGGTGCCCGCGCGGTCCCAGACGATGTCGCGGCGGCTGGTGGGGGGCGGCGCCGCGTGCGGCGATCCGGATTCGGGCGGTCCATAGACCGAGTCGAGCACGCGCCGGATGGAGGCCGGACCGCCGATCACGAGCGAGGCGGGGATGCCCGCGGCCGCCTTCAGTTCGGCCACGGCGTCCACGTCGGTCGGGTCGGCCATCGCGAACGTGATCTCCTCTTCGGTCCCGAAGAGAGGCACGGCCTGAATGCGCCGGAGGAGCCCCTCGGGGAAGCGCTTCACCATCTCCGGATCCACCGAGGAGGGGTGCACGTCCGCATACGGGAAGCCGAGCTGCCGCGAGAGCGCCCAGCCGATGTTCTCCTCGGTCGTGAAGCCCAGCTCGACGAGCGTCTCGCCGATCAGGAGGCCGGTGTCGCGCTGGCGCGCGAGCGCCTGGGCCACCTGCTCGTCGGTGACGATCCCGCACTCGACCAGGATCGAGGTCAGCGTGCGCGTGGAATGCGGAAAAGGAGCCACGGAGGGACACCTCGCTTTCGGTCGAAGAGAGCGTTCGGGAAACCGATCGGAGGTGGATAGGGCAATCCATGTGCCGCGTGCGCCTCCGGCGCACGCGGAAGGCGGCAGGGGGTGGTCCAGCGGCGCTCAGCCGAGGCAAAGTGACTGTACTGGATGGGGTTACTCTCCGATTCCGTCCTGCGAGGGCCTCGGGGCATCTAAACCGCGGACTCTCCCCCGCCGGACTCCCCGCGGCTCAATCCTTGCCGCCCGGGGAGCCTCCGGTTAGATTCTCGGCGAACTTGCGTTCCTGAGGGCAGGGGGGAGGAGAGGGAGGCCATGGCGCAAGCATTGAAGAAAGACTCGAAAAAGGCCGCGTCCACGCCGGCGGTCCGCAAACCGGCGCCGCTCAAGGTGCCGAAGGGCGTGAAGAAGATCGTCCACCTCACGGCCGCCGATCTCGCCGAGAAGCAGCGCGAGATCTCCGTCAGCGAATTCTTCACCAAGAACCGGCACCTCCTCGGTTTCGACAGCCCCGCCAAAGCGCTCCTCACCACCGTGAAGGAAGCCGTCGACAACGCGCTCGACGCATGCGAGGAGGCGGGGATCCTTCCCGACATCCTGATCGAGATCCAGGAGATCTCCGAGACGCGCTACCGCATCGCCGTCCAGGACAACGGCCCGGGCATCGTGAAGGCGCAGGTGCCGCGCATCTTCGGCCAGCTCCTGTACGGGTCGAAGTTCCACCGGCTGCGCCAGTCCCGCGGACAGCAGGGGATCGGCATCTCGGCGGCCGGGATGTACGGCCAGCTCACGACCGGAAAGCCGATCACCGTGATCTCGCGGCCGGGCCAGGGAAAGCCGGCGCACAAGTTCGACATCCAGATCGACACGCGCGCGAACCGCCCCGTCGTGGTGGCCGATCACGAAGTGGAATGGATGCCGGCGCACGGCACGCGCGTCGAGCTGGAGATCGAGGCGACCTACAAGAAGGGGCGCCACTCGGTGGACGGATACGTGGAGCAGACCGCGATGGCGAACCCGCACGCGCGGATGACCTACGTCGCGCCCAATGGCGAGCGGCTGGAGCTGGAGCGCGTCGCCGAGGAGATGCCCAAGGCGCCGCTCGAGATCAAGCCCCACCCGCACGGCGTGGAGCTGGGCATTCTCCTCAAGATGCTGCACGAGACCAAGGCCAAGAACCTCGGAGCCTTCCTGAGCGGGGAGTTCTCGCGCGTCGGCCCGACCGTCGCCGACGAGATCGCGCGCGCGGCGGGTCTCCCGGTCAGCTATTCGCCGCACAAGGCGGCGCGCGACCAGGCCGAGGCGCTCTACAACGCGATCCAGGCGACCAAGCTGATGGCGCCGCCCTCGAACGTGCTCTCGCCGATCGGCGAGGAGCTCCTGCTCGAAGGGCTGAAGAAGCAGATCGACGCCCGCTTCTACGCGGCCACGTCGCGGTCGCCGTCCGTCTACCGCGGAAACCCCTTCCTCGTGGAGGCCGCGCTCGCCTACGGCGCGGAGAGTTTGCCCGCCGACGAGCTGATCACGATGCTCCGCTTCGCCAACCGCGTGCCGCTCCTCTACCAGCAGTCGGCGTGCGCGGTCACGAAGGCGGTCGTCGGGACGAACTGGAAGGCGTACGGGCTGCAGCAGTCCAAGGGCGCGCTTCCCGCGGCGCCGATGATCCTCATGGTGCACATCGCGTCGGTCTGGGTGCCCTTCACGTCGGAGAGCAAGGAGTCGGTCGCGTCCTATCCGGAAATCGCGAAGGAGATCCGGCTCGCGCTGCAGGACGTCGGGCGGAAGCTCGGGATCTACATCCGGCGCGGACTGCGCGAGGCGGACGCCGAGAAGAAGCGCTCCTACATCGAGAAATACATTCCCCACATCGGCATCGCGCTCCAGGAGATCCTCGCGATCTCCGACAAGGAGCGCGACAAGGTGTGCGACACCTTGAAGGACACCCTCGAACGGAGCCGACAGTGAGCGACAAGGTCGTCCCCAAGATCAAGAAGGAAGCCAAGGCGGTCGAGGAGTCGATCCTCAAGAAGAAGAAGCCGGTCTTGAAGTTCCCCGTGCGCTCGCTCGCCAACGTGCGCTATTTGGAGAAGGAGGGGTACTTCGAGATCCGGGGGAAGAAGAAGGAGCGCACGCTCACCGTGAACACGGTGAAGTCGTTCGCGCAGACCCTCCGGATGATGGCGCTCTCCAAGTCGCTCGTCGAGACCGACGACATCGCGACCAAGCGGGAAGCGTACTACGTGTCGAAGAACTGGGGCGACGCGCGCTTCCTGGAGCAGACCGAGTCGGACACGGTGATGGACGACGTTGAGGCGCTTTTCGAGGTGAATCGCGAGCAGATGGGCTTCGTCCCCGAGGAGAAGGGGGGCGACGTCTCCGGCGCACTGACCGTGGTGGACAAGGATCCGGATACGGGAAAGTCGCTGCGCATCGACTGCACCAAGTTCGGGAGCGGCGCCTACTCCATCCCGATCTCCGTCGAAGACCTGGAATTCGAGACCAAGGCCCAGTTCATCCTGGTGATCGAGACCGCGGGCATGTTCCAGCGGCTGGTGAAGCACGGCTACGCCAAGAAGGCGAACTGCATCCTGGTCTCGATGGGGGGCGTGCCGACGCGCGCCTGCCGCCGCTTCATCCGCCGCCTGGCCGACGCGAAGAAGATCCCGGTCTACGTGTTCGTGGACGGCGATCCCTACGGGATCACGAACATCTACCGCACGTTCAAGGTGGGCTCGGGAAACGCGGCGCACATCAACGAGTTCTTCTGCGTACCGCAGGCCCGGTTCCTGGGCATCACGCCGCAGGACATCCTGGACTACAAGCTGCCCACGCACCCGCTGAAGGAAGTGGACGTGAAGCGCGCCAAGGACGCCATCAAGAACGACCCGTTCTTCCATCACCACAAGGCGTGGGCCACGGCCATGGAGAAGCTGATCTCCATGGGCGTACGCGCCGAGCAGCAGGCGCTGGCCGCGCACGGCCTGAACTACGTGATGGACACCTACCTTCCGGAGAAGATTGCGCACCCCGAGCGGTTCCTGCCGTAGCCGTTGGGCTCCGACCTCCAGGCCGTCCGTGAAGCGATCGAGGCGGTCGACCGCGAGATCCTCGCCGCGCTGAAGCGGCGCATGGATCTGGTCGAGCAGGTCGCGCGCGCCAAGATCGAGAGCGCGACCCCCTTCCGCGACCGCCAGCGCGAAGAGCAGATCATCGGCCGGATCCGCCAGGCCGCGGCCGAGCTGGGCCTGGACGCGCACGAGATCGAGCGGCTCTACCGGGACATCATGGAGATGTCGGTGGCCCACCAGCAGGCGCTGGTGCGCTCGCTGGAAGGGGTGCCCCTGCGTGTCGCGTACCAGGGCGTGGAGGGCTCGTTCAGCCACCTGACGGCGCAGCGCCGCTACGCGGGGCGCGAGGGCGGCGTGCTGTTGACGGGCCACGACACCTTCCGCGGCGCCGTGGGCGCCGTGCGCGACGGCTCCGCCGACTTCGCCCTGATGCCGATCGAGAACACGACGGCCGGCAGCGTGCACGAGACCTACGACCTGCTCGCCGAAGGGGGCGTGACGATCACCGCCGAGGTGGTGAGCCGCGTGGAGCACTGCCTGCTCGCGCTTCCCGGCGCGAAGCTGGAGTCGCTGCGCACCGTCATCTCCCACCCGCAGGCGCTCGCGCAGTGCGAGGCCTTCCTCCGTACGATTCCCTGGGCCGCGACCCGGACCGAGTTCGATACCGCGGGCTCCGCGCGGAAGGTGCGCGAGGGGAACGATCCGACGGTCGCCGCCATCGCGAGCGAGTCGGCGGCCCGCCTCTACGGATTGGAAGTGCTGCGGCAGGGCATCCAGACGCAGGAGGGGAACTACACCCGCTTCGTCGAGATCGCGCGCGAGGCCGTGGCGTGTCCGCCCGGGGCGGCGTGCAAGACGTCCCTGCAGATCGCGCTGGCGCACAAGCCCGGTGCTTTGGGGGAAGTGCTCGCGCGGTTCGGGGCGCGCGGCGTCAATCTCACGCGGATCGAGTCGCGTCCGGTGCTGGGATCCCCCTGGCAGTATCGCTTCTACCTCGACCTCGAAGGCCACGCGGCGTCGGAGCCGGTGCGCGCGGCGCTCGAGGAGCTGAAAGCGGTCACGACCGAGGTGCGGGTGCTGGGGACCTATCCCCGAGCCTCGGAGCCCTGACTCCCGGCCGGGCTCACGCGCCCGCGAGGAGCCCCTGTCGAAACGCCTCCAGCCGGGACAGGACGTCTCGCGGATTCGCGCGCAGGAGCGGCGGCGAGACTCGAACCAGCGTCGCCAGTCCCGCCCCGCCGAGCAGCAACCGAACGAAGCCCTCGATGCTCTTCATTTCGACTTCATCCGCGATCCTTCCGACATCTTTTCCCAGCAAGTAGGAGCCGGCGTCCTCACGGGTGACGCCTTGGGCTTCGTCCCAGCGGCGGGTACCGGCGTCGTCGAGGTAGACGTCCATCACCGTCGCGAAGTCGTCCACGTCCCGCTCCCGTTCTCGAGGCCGGTCCTGGTATGCGACCGACTTCATGAGGATCACCGCCGGCACCGATGCCGACCGTATCGTGACGCCGCGAGCCACGTTCAGCGGATTCGTATGTTCGAACGCGTGCCTCATTCCCACGAGGGTCATCCGTCGCCCGCTGGCGGGCCAGACCAGGAACCCCTGTTTTCGAGAGGACGCATCGAGGGGAATGGCGTGCACCAGGGTTCCACTGGCGCTGCGCCACTCGAATTCGGTCCTGCCGGTCTGGGTCCACCCGGGCAATCGCGCCAGCGCGGCGTTGGCCTCGTCCAGAGGGAGAGCGATCGTGATATCGACATCGTTCGTCTGCCGGCGGAATCGGGGCAGGGCGCACGCGAGCGCCAGCGCGCCGATGAGGCTCAGATCGACCGAAGATCCCAGCTTGGCGAGATCTCGGAACGTCCCCAGATGACTCTCCGAAAGGCGGATCATGACAGGTGCTGGAGGTATCGCTCCCGGACACGGCTGGCCGCGTCCCGGGCCCGTTCCTCCCCCGTGGCCAGGAGCTCCGAATAGATGAGGAGCGGGTGCACCACGTTCGGCTGGGTGCCTTGGAATGCGAGTGGACCCGGAACGCCGAGGAACGTGATCGAGCCCTCTCGTGCCGGAGCCAGGCCCAATCGCTTCGCCGCGGTCGAGGGCGGGGCGTCGAAGTGGATGACCGTTGCCGTTCCACGATAGTAGTGAAGGAGGCGATGCTCGGCCGCGGCCCCGCCCCAGGCCCATCGGATCGTCTTCGACCCCTCCACGAACCGATCCTCGCCGTGTGTGGAAAGCTGGGCGCCCAGGAACCGGTCGAGCTCGTCCGGGTCTTCGAACCTCGCCTCGTACCGTCCGAGCACGAGCCGGGGGCGGAGCCGATCGACGTAGCCGGTCAGCCACCGCTGGAGCAGCGCGTCCGGGCGCAGCAGGATGCGATCGCGGCCCGTGGGGCCGATGACGCCTTCACGCTCGAGCCGGTTCAGGACCGATGAAGCCGCCGTCTTGCTGGCACCGGATGCCGATGCGATCTCCCGCACCGGCCGCGTCACCAGCTCCGGACGCGCCAGCAAGGCGAACTGGATCCTGGTCCCCGCGCGCCCCGTTCCCTGAGACTCCCACGCCGGCGTCGATCGTTTTCGGCCTTCGATGTAGGCCACGTGCCCCTCATCGATCGAGAGATGGCAGTTGCCGCTCGCGTCGACGAAATTGATTCGATGCTCGCGCAGGTATCGGCTGAGCTTGGGTCCGACGTGGTTGGCGAGAAGGATCCAATCCTGCTCCGAGCCTTTCCGCTGGTCCATCCAGTGGTCGAGGGCGATTCGGCTGAGGGGATCGGACCGCCTGAGCTCGACCGCGAGAATCCGCTTTCGTCCACCGACGGTGATCTCAATACAGGTATCGGGCTGGGTCATGGCGGGGCGCCGGACCTCTCGCGGCTTCGTGAGGATAGGGAGCTCGGCGAGTCGGTCCAGGAAGCGGCCCAGGTCGGGATGTTGCTTCATGGCCCACATTGTGGCATGTCCCAAAAACTAGGACAAACAAAAAAGCCGGACAAACGGCACTCGGAAGAACTGAGGGGCTGTTCGGTGTAGGACCTGACGGGCTCCCTGTTTTTGGTACATTGGTCCGACTCGCGATCCACCTTCCGACACCGCACCTTGAGGCCATCCCATGAGACCTGTTCCAGGCATCGCCGCGGCGCTGCTCGCGGCCACGCTCCTCTCCACTCCGATCGCGGCTTCGACCTCCTTCGCGGCGGGGAAGATCCCCATCACGAAGCTCGCCGACCTGCCGCCGCACAGCTACAAGATCCCCGACAAGCCCAGCGCGCTCGTGACGAACAAGGCCGCGATCCTCGAGCTGGCCGGCGCCGTCGAGAAGGACATGAAGGCCGACCTGGACAAGTACGACATTCAGGATCCGACCGCGGTACGGCGCATGTACGGCACGCTCCTCACGATCGCGATGCTGAAGGAGGACTATCCCTCGGCGAAGCAGCTGGTCGCCCAGATTCGCGACCTCGAGGACAAGCCGGCCCAGAAGCTCACGTCCGGGCTCCTGGCCGAGGCGATCATGAAGGCGCACGAATCGGGTGCCGCCGACCTCCACGCGGCCATTCGTTCGAATCTCG
>DASSLZ010000257.1:0-3828 GCA_035689165.1 Candidatus Eiseniibacteriota bacterium
AGTACTTGGTGAAAGTGCGCAAGCAGTTCTTCCCGTTCGCCTTCCTCGACTGGGGCGCGGCGTGGTTCGGCCGGGAGAACCTGGGCCGCCAGCAGCCGGGATTCGACGGCGGCGCGGGCTTTCTCGTCGGCGAGAACGGCCTCGCCCTGACCGTCGCGCGCGACCTCCGCCGCTCGGACGCGCCGTTTCGCTTCGGCGTGCGGCTCGGCGCGAGCTTCTGAGGCGCCATGCGAAGCCGCGCGCTGCCCTTCCTGCTCGCGTTGGCCGCGATCGGGACGACCGCCGCCGCGCCGGCGCGCGCGGATAACGACCTCGGCCTCGCGGTGGACACGGTCGAGGTCTCGTCCGGCGCCGTGCTCGTCTCCTACCGCGTGGAGAACCCGTTCACGCCGCGGCTGGAAGAGACCCTGCTCCAGGGCATGCCCGCCACGATCGAGTACGAGGTCGGGCTCTGGAAGCGGCGGGTCTTCTGGTTCGACAAGCTGATCGTGGCGATGAAGAACGAGCACCGCGTCATGTACGACCCCTGGCGCGAGCGATTCCGCGTCCGCTCGGGGATCGGCATCGAGGCCCGGACACGCTCCTTCCCCACGATCGACTCGCTGGAGGCGGTGCTCTTCGACGTCCGGCGCCTCCCCGTCTCGCTCCTCACCGCGCTGGAGCCGGAGGGCTCGTACTACGTCACCGTGCGGGTGCTGATCCGGCCGGTGAACGAGGAGGATCTGGGAGCGATCGAGGACTGGCTGGCGGGCGAGGGGAAGGAGCCGGAGGGATCGCATCCGGGACTGCCGCGCTATCTCTTTGGAATCACCGCCAACCTGAGCGGCCTGGGCGACCGCACCGCGGTGGCGCGAAGCGTCCGCTTCACGCCGGCGCGGCGTTTTGCCGCGGCCGGCGTGAGGCAGGAACCCTAGCTAAGGAGCGTCCGAGGTGCCGTCCACCGGCCGGGGCGCTTCGGCCGTGGGCGGAGGGGGCGTCGCGACCCCGGGCGGCGGCGCGACCGGAGGCGCCTCCGCGCTGGGAGCGCCGCGGCGCAGCGGACCCCAGTTGTAGCTGCGCCAGGCCAGACCGCCTCCCTGCGCGAAGCTGAGCCACAGAGCGCCCAGGCCCGCCACCGTCAGGATGAAGGCGAGCGCGCCGGCCGCGATCCCGAACGCGATGCTGAGCGGATGGAAGAGCATGATTCCCGCGAAGCCCGCGATCTTGCCCATCAGCTTGAGGGCCAGGATCAGGAGCATCCCCACCCCGATCGCATAGATCGGCGATTTGTCGCGCCACCGCTCGCCCAGCACGCGGCGTCCGAGGTAGTGGACGCCGTTCACGTAGCCCAGGAACATCAGGAAGATCGCGCCCACGACCAGCCCGATGATCGCGAGCACGAGCGCGATCACGAGCAGCACGGCGACCGGGATTCCGATGATCGTGATGCAAAGGATCACGATCGCGATCGCCGCGAGCAGCACGAGGGAGATGATCCCGACCGGGATCGCGACCACGATCCCCGCCACGGTGAGCAATCCCACCAGGAACGACCTGCCGAAGCGGTCCCGCAGCACGCTGGCGGCCCGGATCATGCCCTCCCTCCAGAGGAGGAGCGCGATCCACGCGAAGAAGAGGGCGAGCGCCAGCTTCACGATGGTTCCGACCAACCACTCGCCGAACAGGGCGGGCTGCATGAGTCCCAGCATCGGCAGCATTCCGGGTCCGCGCCAGAAGCGGCCGTTCCCGATGGAGACGTTGCTCCCCGCGACCGAGGCGCTGTCGGTGGTGTTCACGCCGCCGCCCAGGCTGACCGCGTCCCCTTCGACGACGCCGGCTCCCTTCACTTCCACCGTCCCGCCGACCGAGGTCACGTCTCCCTTTACGCGGCCGAAGACCGTCACGTTGCCGCCGATCGCGACCACGTTCCCCTCGACCACCTTGTCGGCCGGGATCGTGATGTCCTCGCCGAATCGGACCAGGTCGTTCTGGCCGTTATCGTCCTCGTCGCTGTTGACGTCGGGAGGCTCGGGTACGTCCGGCGGCTCCGGAACGTCCGGAGCGACCACCTCGTCCGGCTTGGACGGGAGCGCGGGCGCCCGTTTGCCGCTCTTGGTCTCGCTGACGCGCACGCGAAAGCCGGACTCGTCCGACGTGGTGTCGGCGGGCGGGCGCGGCGCGGATTTCGTGACGGCCGTCTTGGCGGGGGCGGCGAGCGCCTCCGGAGCCGGAGCCAGTCCCGCGATCAACAGAGCGAGGAGCGCGAGCAGGAAGCGGCGCGGAGTGCGAAGGCTCGATGCAGTCCGCGCCCCGGAATCAGAGCGCCAGGCACGCATGGCCGATACCCCTTTCGTTGCGGGACGGTCGCAGGATCCAGAAGATGGCGACCCCCAGGGTGAGAAGGAACGCGCCGGCAATTTGCGACTCCGGCGATTGGAGCACGACGAGCGCCGCGCGCGGCAAGGCGCCCAGCGTATGGAACGCCGCCCAGACCTGGCGCGCGAACGGTCCGTAGAACGAGATCTCCGCCGCGACCTGCTTTGGAACGGCGACGAGCAGGTCGATGACGCCGCCGATCGCGCGCGAGAAGGCCGTTCCCGGCATCGGGAGGCCGTACTGCCCCGCCAGCTTCGGATAGATCGCGAGGAGTCCCGCCGTGATGACGAAGGAAGCCGCGAGCGCCAGGGCGCCGGCGCGGCGCGCGAGCCGGCGGACGCGCGCGGGGCGCGTGACCGCGGCCACGACGCGACCCTCGAGCCAGGCCGGCGCCTCGATCGAGGGGAGGCGCCGGGCGTGCTCGGCGATCAGCCGGTGCGCCTCGAGGCGGGCGCGGCATCCGGCGCACGACTCGACGTGGCTCAGGATGGCCCGGGCCACGGCCGGATGAATGGCGCCGTCCACGAGGGCGGTGAGCTCGCTCCGGCAGGCGGCGCAGGTCAGGTTGGTCTTCACGGCATCGTTCCTCGTCGTGGTTCTCGGACCGTCAGTTTCCGTCGCAGGTTCTCGTGCGCCCGGTGCAGCCTCACCTTCACGGTCCCCAGCGGAATTCCCAGCGTTTCCGCGATCTCCTCGTAGGAGAACTCCTCCTTGTAGCGGAGGTGGAGGATCGCCCGGTAGTGCTCGGGCAGCTCTGCCACCAGGGCTTGGAACCGCTCCTCGGCCCACTCCAGCCGGAGCCCTTCTTCGGGCCCGGGGCCCGGATCCACCGCCTCCACCGCGGGGCCGTCCTCGTCGGAGAGGTCCTCCAGCGCGATCGGCCGGCGCTTCCGGCGCCGGATCAGATCCAGCGCCAGGTTGGACGCGATCTTGAAGAGCCAGGAGCGGAGCGGCCGGTCCGGATCGTACGTATGCAGGGACCGGAGCACCCGGATGAACGTCTCCTGCGCCACCTCCGCCGCGTCGTCAGGATTGCCGGTGATGCGCCAGGCCAGGTTCACGACCGGCGTCTGGTAGGCTCGCACCAGCTCGCGATAGGCCCGGTCGTCCCGGGCCAGGCACCGCCGGACCAGCTCCCGCTCATCCGCCGCCACTAGCGCCGGCCCCTCCTCGGGACCGTCACGTTCGTTACGAGTCCGGAGTCCGCCAAGTTTCGTCCAAATCGTGTCATCGGGGATTCGGGAGGGCTCTCCGGCGCATCGCCGGGACCTGGGCGCGGACCGTAGGCGCCCCGTGGAAGGAGCGTCAAGGCTTTTCCCTTGATCGCCGCGCCCCGAGCGCCTAGCGTTCGGGCGCCATGACCGAGATCGAATCCGTATTCGCCCGCGAAATCCTGGATTCCCGCGGCCAGCCGACCGTGGAAGTCGAGGTCGCCCTCTCCGGCGGCGCGATCGGCCGCGCGGCGGTACCCTC
>DASSLZ010000258.1:0-3478 GCA_035689165.1 Candidatus Eiseniibacteriota bacterium
GGTCGGCCTCTATGGGGCGCTGCGCCGCCGGGCGGCGCGCGCGGCACGGACGATCGATCTGAAGGGCGGCACCCTGACGCCCGGATTCACGGACGCCCACATCCACCTGATCACCTGGCGGCGCGCGCTGGACGAGCCGTGGCTGGACGCGCAGACGCCCGAGGCGATCGAGCGCGCCGTGGCCGCGCGCCTGGCGGCGGCGCCCGAGCGGGAATGGATCCTGGTGCGCGGGTGGGTGCCTCGCGAATGGCCCCTGGGGCTCCGCCGGAGAGACCTCCTCGACCGGCTCGCCGTGGGCCGTCCGCTCCTGCTTCAGGCGATCGACGGGCACTCGGTCTGGGCGAGCGCGGCCGCGCTGGAGCGGGCGGGGATCACCGAGCGCACGCCCGATCCCTCCGGCGGCCGGATCGAGCGTGACGCCTCAGGCGGGCTCACCGGCGTCCTGATCGAGACGGCGGATCGGCCCGCGCGAGCCGCGGTCGTGCACGGCGAGGACCCGGCCAGGACCCTGCGTCGGGCGCTGGCGCGCGCCCGCGCCCTGGGAATCACGAGTGCGCACGACTTCGACCGTTCCGCCACGTGGCGCGCGGCGCAGGACCTGGAGCGGGAAGGGGCCCTGGGATTCCGACTCCTCCTCTCGATTCCACTCGTCGCTCTGGACGACGCGCTGACCCTGGGGCTTCGGAGTGGATTCGGAACCGATCGTCTCCGTCTCGGCGCGGTGAAGATGTTCGCGGACGGAACGCTCGGGTCGGCGACCGCGCTGCTCGAGTCGCCCTACGAGGGATCGTCCGATGCGGGAATGGAGGTCACCCCGGCCGCCGCGCTCGCGGACGCCTGCCGGCGGTCCGTCGAGGGGGGCTTGTCCGTGGCGATCCACGCGATCGGAGATCGCGCGGTCCGCCACGCGCTGGACGCGATCGAGGTCCCGCTGAGCGCTGGGCTTCGCTACCCGCTGCCGCCCCGTGTGGAGCACGTGCAGCTTGCGCGAAGGGAAGACCTTGCCCGGTTCCGTTCGCTTGGCGTCTTAGCCTCGGTCCAGCCCATCCACCAGGTCACCGACCGAGCGGTGGCCGGGGCGAAATGGGGGGAGCGGACCGGCCGCTCGTACGCCTACCGCTCGCTCCTCAAGGCGGGCGCTTCGCTACTCTTCGGATCGGACGCCCCGTTCGACCGGGCCGGTCCGCTGCTCGGCATCCAGGCCGCCCTGCTTCGAAGACGCGCGGAGGAGCCCGACACCATGACGTATCATCGAGAGCAGCGCCTGACGCTGCCCCAGGCGCTCCGCGCCCACCTCGAGTCGCCGCACCAAGCCGCCGGGTGGACGACGCCGCTCGGGAGGATCGAAGCGGGCTACGGAGCCGATCTGGTCCGTTTCGACCAGGATTTGTGGTCCGTTCCGACCGATTCCTGGCACCAGGCGAGGGTCACCGGTGTTTGGGTGGGCGGAAGGCTGGAACCTATCGAAAAAATGTAGTCTTAGACGTCTCTCTTCTTGTCCCGGTACATCGTGCGCTGGTAGAATGTTTCTTGCGTCTCCCACCAGTCGTCGTCTCGCCGGGCGGACTCATCCGAAGGCCGCTCTTGAATGAAAACTGAACGTCTCGTCGGGCTCATCGCAGGGCTGCTTCTCGTCGTTGTCGCCGCACGTCCCACTGCCGCGCAGTACTACGCCTTTGGCAAGAACAAGGTGCAGTACGAATCATTCCAGTGGCACACGCTCCAGGGCGCCCACGTCGAGATCTATTACTACCCGGAGGAAGAGCCCCTCGCGCGGCTCGCTCTGGTGCTGGCCGAGCAGAGCTACGAGGACCTGACGAAGAAGTTCCAGCACGAGGTCGACCGGCCCGTGCCGATGATCGTTTTCGCCTCCCACCACCACTTCGAACAGAACAACGTAAGTCCTTTCTACGTACCTGAAGGCGTCCAGGGCTTCACGGAATACCTGAAGGGTCGCGTGGTCCTGCCCTACACCGGCTCGTACGCCGAATTCCGGCACGTCATCCACCACGAGATGGTGCACGTCTTCCAGTTCTCCATCCTCGACGAGGTCTACAAGAAGCACCGGAAGAGCACCTACCTCGTGCCGCCCCTCTGGTTCTCCGAGGGGCTGGCCGAGTACTGGTCGAACGAGTGGGACGCGCAGGGGACGATGGTCCTCTCCGACATGGTCCTCGAAGGGCAGCTGCCGACGATCAACGACCTCTGGCGCTACAACGGGACGTTCACCATCTACAAGCTGGGGCAGTCGATCTGCCAGTACATCGGGGAGACGTACGGACAGGACGCGCTGCGACGCCTGTACACCGACGCCTACAAGGACGACCGCTTCGAGAAGCTGATCGGCCGGGTCACGGGCGTTCCGGCGAACAAGGTCTCGGAAGACTGGATCTACGCGATGAAGCGGCGCTACTACCCCGAGGTGAAGGATCACGTCTCGCTCACCTCGGCCGCCGAGGAGCGCGCCGTCTCGCAGGGTGTCAATCTCAAGCCGGTGGCGGTGCCCGACACCACCATCCTGGGCGGCTACCGCTACCTCTTCATGTCCGCCCGGAGCGGGTACACGAACATCTACTCCGCCTCGTGGAAGGGGCGCGAGCGCGACGTGAAGTCGGTGGTGCGCGGCCAGCGCACGGCGCAGTTCGAGTCGTTCCACCCCTTCCAGAGCCGCATCGACGCCAACCGGAAGGGTGAGCTGGCGTTCGTCTCCAAGTGGAACGAGAGCGACGCCCTCTTCGTGATGGACCTCGCCACCAAGAAGGTGACGTTCAAGAAGCACTTCGACGGGATGACGACGCTGGCCTCGCCCGCGTGGTCGCCCGACGGGACCGCGATCGCGTTCGCCGCGATCACGCCCGCGGGACAATCCGATCTCTATCTCTTCCATCCCGCCACGGGCGAGCTGCGGCGGCTGACCAACGACGATTACGCCGACGCCGACCCCACCTGGTCGCCCGACGGGAAGACGATCGCGTTCGCCTCGGACCGCACGCGCTACGGCAAGGACGGGCACCAGAACCTGTTCCTCCTCGACGTGGCGAGCGGCGAGGTCCGCTATCTGACGTGCGGCCCCTGGATCGATCAGTCGCCGCGGTGGTCGCCCGACGGGAAGCGGATCGCGTTCGCGTCCGACCGGGACGGCGGCTTCAACCTGTACGCCGTGGATCCGCAGGGCAACGGCGCGCGTTTGACGAAGCTTCTCGGCACCGCGCTCGACCCGGCGTGGACGCCCGACGGCCGCTCGCTCCTCTTCACCGGGTTCCGGAAGCAGGGATTCGGCATCTACCAGCTCCCGGTCCAGCCGGACGAGATTCCGGCCGCGACCGCCGCCACCGCGACGGCGCACGGGTCCTCCGCGGGGACGTCGGCGAGCCTCGCTCCGGGCGCCCTTGCGGGCGCCGATCCCGCCCGCCCGGCGTCTCCCGGCACGAGCGTATCGGCTCCGGCCGATCCGAAGCCTGCCGACCCCAAGCCCGAG
>DASSLZ010000259.1:0-2039 GCA_035689165.1 Candidatus Eiseniibacteriota bacterium
TCCGTGCCCTCCGTCTCGATCGTCATCCTGACCCGAAATCGGCCCGCGTACCTCCCGCGCGCGATCCGTTCGGCGGGCGCGCAGACCCATGCCGAGCTGGAGCTGGTGCTGGTCCGGGACGGCGGCGAGCCGCTCGATCCCGAGTCGCGCGCCGCCATCGACGCGCTGGACTTCCCCGCGCTCCTGGTCGAGCGGGACGGTCCGGCGGAAGGCGTGGCCCGCTCGCGGAACGAGGGGATCGGGAGCGCGCGCGCCGACGCGGTCGCGATCCTGGACGATGACGACACCTGGGACCCGCCGCACGTGGCGCACCTCGCCGCGCTCTTCGATCGCGATCCCAGCGTGGACGTGGCCTACTCCGACGCGCGCATCCGCCTCGAGGACGGCGGCGGCGAGCGGGTGATCGCCCGCGATTTCGACCTCGCCGTCTTCTCGCGAGACGATTACGCGCCGCCCAGCACGATGCTGATCCGCCGCGCGGCCTTCGAGCGCTTCGGCGTGTTCGACCCCGACTTCACCTGCTCCGAGGACTGGGAGTGGATGCTGCGCGTCGCCCGCCGTGGCGGCGTCATCACCCGCTCTCCCGGCGTGACCGCGACGATCCTGATCCACAAGGGAGCGCACAGCGCCCTTCAGCTCGCGCGCCTCGAGGAGCGGAAGCGCTGCCTCGAGCTCTTGAGCAAACGGCACGACCTGCCGCCGCTCACCCCGAAGACCTACTGGGAAGTGGCCGAGACCGTATGCCCCGGAAGCGGCACGGCGCGCTGACCGACGTCCTGATCGTGGGCGCCGGGCCCGCCGGACTCTCGGCCGCGCTATGGCTCCGCGATTTCGGGCTCTCCTGCCTGCTCCTCGAGCGGGAGCGGCAGCCCGGTGGCCAGCTCCACCAGATCCACGCCCCCATTCCCAACTACCTCACCGCCTACGGCTGGGACGGCGCGCGCTTCGCCGGCGTGGCGCTGGACGACGCGCGCGCCGCGTCGCTGGAGATCCTCGTGGGCGAGCCAGTGCGGCGGATCGTCGTGGAACGCCCCACGCGGAGCGGCCCACGCCGCGGGGGGCCCGTGCTTCGCGTGGACCGGGGCCGCGAGCGCCTGCGGGGGCGAGCCCTGATCCTCGCGACCGGTCTGCGCCGCCGCGCGCTCGGCGTGCCCGGCGAGAAGGAGCTGGCCGCGCACGGCGTCAGCCACTCCGCCAACCGCGACCGGATGCGCTGGGCCCAGCGCCCCGTCGCCGTGATCGGCGGGGGCACGGCCGCCGTGGAGGATGCGATCCTGTGCGCGGAGGTCGGCTGCGACGTCCTGCTGCTCCACCACTCGGCCCGGTTCCGGGCTCGCAATGACTTTCTGGAGCGCGCGCGGGCCCATCCGAAGATCCGGATCGTGACGAACGCCGAAGTGCGCGCGATCGTCGGGAAGGAGCGCGTCGAGGCGGTGCGGTTTCGGGAGCAAGGCAAGCGGCGCGACGAAGAGGCGAGCGTGGACGCCGTCTACGTGCGGATCGGCTGGGAGCCCGCGACGGAGGCCGCCCGCGGGGTCGTCCGGCTGGACCGCGCCGGCTACGTGCGCGTCGGACCCAGCGGTCGAACGAGTGCGAGAGGGATCTACGCCGCCGGAGACGTCTGCTCGCCGAGCTGTCCGTCGATCGCCGGCGCGGTGGGCCAGGGCGCTGCCGTAGCCTGGGAGATCGCCCGGGCGTTAAGCCGGCTGCCTCGGTAAGCGCTCCTTACCAGCCGCTTCCCCAATCGGGGATCGACGCCGCGCCCACGACCATCCCGAGGATGACTCCCGCGGCGGCCCCAACGTACGAGCCACCCCGAATCCCGACCCGAAGGGAGCTACCGGTCACTTCGCGAGCCGGTCGATTCCAGGAATCTGGCCAGGAGAAGCGGCCCACCTCCCCCTCGAAGACCAAGCTCACCAGGTCGCCCGCATTGAACGCAGCCTGTCCCACGAACCCCGGCCCCTGAAACGGACCATCTCCGGTCACAACGACCCCGGGGGAGAACTCGAGGGATGTCTGGTGCCCGAGCCAACGGC
>DASSLZ010000260.1:0-3476 GCA_035689165.1 Candidatus Eiseniibacteriota bacterium
GCTGCTGCATGTGGTCGAAGCGGCGCGCCCAGTCCAGGCGTCCTTCGACGCGCGCGCCCGATTCCAGCGCGCCCAGGACCCGATGCCAGAGCTCGTCCCCTTCGAGCCCGACCTCCAGGACGGCACGGCCGCCCAGCACGCCACGGTCGAAAGGCTGGCCGCCGCCCCCGGGGTAGAAGGCGGTCGCGTCCAGGACCACGCGCGTTCCTCCCTCGTCGGGACGCGCGCTCAGGACGACGGCTTCGAACTGGTCGCGGCGGGAATCTTCGTAATAGAGGCGACGGGTCAAGAAGGAGCGTTCCTCGGACCGGGCGATGGGAGACGGTGGTTCTACAATACAAGGAGGCTCCCCGTACGGCAATCGGGGAGCCTCGAATCGCGTTAAGGGCGGCGGCCGCGCCGCGGGAAGCTAGCGGGTCAGGGCTACGTTCCGCTGCTCGATCAGGTCGGCGATCGACTCCGTGAGTCCGCGGAGCTCCGCCAGGTTCATCTCGAAGCGCTCGTCGTGGACGTAGGCCTTTTCCAGCTCGTGCACCAGCCGGTGGAGGCGGTCCAGCTCGTCCAGGATCTGACGGTCGATCGTGCCCGCGCCTTCCGCGGCCTCGTCGGAGAAGGTCCCCTTCTGCGCGGGCGAGGGCATCGCGATGGCGTCGGCCAGGAACTCCAGCTTGCGAGCGCCGGCGTCCACCTCTTCCAGCAGGTCGGAGAAGTCGTCACGGAACTGATGGCTCTCGATCCGCTCCAGCCGGTGCGCTTCACCGGCAAGGTGCTCGGCGATGCTGCTCCGGAATCGCCGGTCGTCCTCGCGGCGCTGCGACATCTCCTGGTATCCCTTGTAGCCGGGGACCCGCCGCGCGATCTCTTCGACGGCGTCCAGCGTGGCGAGCTTCTGGCGGGTGCGTGGCATTCTCCTCATCCTCCTGAATGATGCAGAGTGCACGATTCGCCACCAGTGCATGGCCGGAAGCGACATCGAGCGACGGCTCAGATCCCGTACTCGCGGCGCGTGCCGTCATCGCTATCCGGTTGAGCGACCGGTAGATGCTTCCCATTTCCGAGGCCGGCCCGATCCCTTCCGCGCCGGCGTCGTGGGAGCCACGCTGCAACCGGTGTGCCACGGCGTTACGGGCGGTAGACGCGCACGCCGTAGGGCACGCCCATCCGTGGCGACCGCCGCACGATCGCTCCGGCCGGGGACACTTCGATCAGGCGGTCCGATCGGATGTCGGTCACCCAGACCTCGCTCGATCCGGGCTCCACCGAGAGCGCGTAGGGCTCGATGCCGACGAGCGTCGCGAGCACCGTGCCATCGCGATCGACGCGTGAGAGCCGTCCGTTTCCGGCGAGCGGCGCGCCCCGCTCGCTGACCCACGCGGTTCGGGTGGCCCCCTCCACTTTGATGTCGGTCACGTTCAGCAGACCCGTGCGCAGTCGCAGCGGCACGGGATTCCCGGCGGCGACGAGGTAGAGATCGAAGAGATCGCTCGCGCGGACCGCGACCCACGCCTCGTCCGAGGCGACGTCCACCGCGATCGGTCCCACCCGCCCGGAGAAATGCCAGGATCGCAGCGTGTCGAGCGTGGCTGCGCTCGCATGGTAGAGGCCGCCGTCGTCGGCGCCGATCCAGAGCGTCGCGTTCGCGCTGTTCGACTCCACGACGCGGGCCGGCCCCACCCCGGCGATCGCGCTCCCCGTGGTGTCCCCCGCGAGCAGGCGGGAGACCTGGGACAGCTCGGGCTGGGCGGCCCAGATCGTGGGACGCTGCGTCGTGATCGCGATGTCGGTCGGATGGTAGGACTGAAACTCGACGCCGCCGTTCAGCGTCTCGAAGCGGCGGCTGGCGATGACGCCCCGCTCGTACTGGCTGAGCCAGAAGACGCCCCGCGTGGAGTCGAGATCGATCTCGTCGTAGGGCTCGGAGGCGACGTCGCCGTAGACGATGTCGCGCATGTCCGGCGAGAGCCCCGCCACGCCGGGGAGATCGGCCACGAGGACCATGATGCGGCGCGTGCCCGGCGTCGCGGTGTCGGGCGGGCTCGCGACGCTGTCCCCCGAGCCGAACCGGGCGACGACCCGATAGACATAGACGGAGTCGTTCCGGGCCGAGAGGTCTTCCGCCGAGCTGGTGTAGGGCGGATAGAGCGCTCCCGAAAGCGGCCGGGGCGCCTCGCCGGGGTGCCAACGGTCGACGCGATAGCTCTCGACGCCGGCCAGCGCCACCGGCGTCCAGCGGAGGAGGACCACGTTGTCCCCCGCCACCGCGTTGAAGCCGCCGAGCAGGCCGTGCGTGACGCCCCGGTTCTTCGGGTCGAGCGGGTTGGAGCGGTCCCGCAGCGCGCATCCGCCGCCGGCGCCGAGCGCCGCGGCGGCGAGGAGCGCGAACGCGAGCGCCGCGCGCGGGATGCGGGAACGGCTCATCGCCGGCCGCTCGTCACGAGCAGGAAGATCCCCGCGGTGAGCAGCACCTGACCGGACGCCAGCGTCCCTCCCGCGAGACGATCGTAGTGCACGGTCCGGTCGTAGAGGCCCGGGATCGCGCGCGAGTCGGACGATTCGAGGTAGCGGTCGTACCACTGGTCCGCCTGATGCCGGAGCGCGGCCGACGTGCCGGTCAACGCCGCCCCCGCCCCGATCATCGCGAGCTGGAACCACCGCCGCCGGTAGAGGGGCGGGGCCTTGGGCGCCGCGGGAAGAATATGGGGGGCGACCCGCCTCATGCGGACGCTCGCGGGCCCGCCGGAGGGAGCCAGGGCGAGCAGCGCGTCGCCGGCGAGGAGGGTGTCGGCGTGCTCGGGCGCGGCGATCCGGAAATCACGCCCCTCGAGGCGCGACGGCAGCAGGCGGAGCGGCGTGGATCCCAGGAGCGAGTCCCCGCCGGGCGCGGCCTCGCGCAGGAAGAGGTCCGCCGGCTCGGGTTCGGTGCGCAGCAGCACCGAGGGGCGGAGATCGATCGTGACGACGAGGGCGTCCCCGGCCCGGGGCGTCACGAGCTGGGTATCGCGGCCCGGCTCGAAGCGGCGCGGATCGTCGGAGAGGGCCTGGACGAGAACCGCCTTGGCCGGCACCCAGAGGGGCCCCACGGGGGAGCGCCCCACCCGCACGCCGTCCACGAGCACGACGAGACCCGCGGGCTTCGTCGTGACGCGGAGCGACGCGACCGCGGAATCGGGGCGTGCGCTCTCGGGAACCAGGGTGGACCCGGCGCGCGCGCTCCCCGCCGCGGCAAGCGCGACGGGGAGCGTCAGGAAGACGAGAGCGAGCCGGAGCCGGGACGCCCTTCCCTGGGCCGCGCGCGGGTTAGAAGTCGAACCCGAGATAGAACTCCTTCTCCCAACCCGACTGGACGCTCTTGAAATCGGTGCGGCGGGCGAGGTCATACCGAAGAACCATATACCCGCCCAGGCTCATGCGAAGGCTCAAACCCATGGAGCCCTTCGGACGCGGGAACGACTCGAACTTCTCCCACGCGTTCCCCG
>DASSLZ010000261.1:0-2603 GCA_035689165.1 Candidatus Eiseniibacteriota bacterium
CCTCGTCCCGCTCTACGACCTCACCGACCCGATCCCGCACCTGCTGCATCAGCGTCGTCAGCTTTTCGAGAACGTACGTCGACTGCTTGGTATTCTCCTCGATCGCCAAGATCACCTGGATCGATTGCGCGATCCAGAGCAGGTTCACGAAGATCAGCCCGCCCGAGGCGCCGTACTTGAGCCATTCGATCAGCTCCAGCTTGTCGCCGCTCATGACGCTCCGGGCGATCCCGACCGGCGTGACCACCACGATCAGCGCGAACACGAGCCAGGCGCCGATCGTCATCGCCTTGGCCAGCCGGCGGAGCAGCCAGAAGCGCTTCTCGGGGATCATCGACATCAAACCTCCATGCGGTCGGCCACGTCGCCGAGATATGGGATCCGGACCGTCTCGCCCGACAACGCCTTCGCGATGCCGTACAGGGCCACGGCCAGGAACAACAGTCCCAGGGCCAGCCGCAGCACGGCCCCCACGACCACGCCCAGCACCGGGATGCGCCCGAGGGATCCGTCCACGATGGCGATCGCGACGAGCGCCGCCGCTTCCGCCAGGAAGAGCACCAGCCCCTGGCGCGCGTGGAAGCGCACGAAGCGGTTCCGCGGCGCGTCGAGGAGTCCGATCAGGAAGAGTCCGGGGAGATAGGCGACCGCGGCGAGCGCCCGGCCGGTCGCGATCTCGCGCTCGGATATCGCTTCGTACGGCGGCCGTGTCGCCACGGGGGACGGATAGCACGCGGCCCGGTAGCCGTCAAGCATGGGGCGTCCCGGCTTCTCCGGTCGCTCCGCCCGGACCCGCCGCGTCGAACCATCCCTCGTGGGGCGCGCGCTCCTCCGCGGCTTCCCCGCGTCCGACCTCCAGACGCCACGAGCGCGTTCCCTCCGGCAAGAGCGCGAGCGGAATCCGGACGTCCACCGCTTCCCCGCGCTCGTAGGAGCCGCCGGAGGAGGCGTCGTCCCACGCGAGCCCGCCACGATCGGCGCCATCCAGGGGTATCCGCGCCGACCGCGCCTCTCCGGCAAGCAGCCTCAGCACGGCGCCGTCCCGCGAGGCGCCCGGAACCAGTCGGATCCGCACGAGCAGCTGATTGCCTTCCATGCGCCACCGGATCCGCTCGAGAAGACCCGAGACACGGTGCATCGAGCCGGATGCGCCCGCGGCCTCGTAGCGCGCCGCGCCGGCCCACTCCGGCCCGTCCTCCTCGTAGCGCGCCGCGCCGGCCCACTCCGGCCCGTGCTCGCCGGCCTCCTCCACGCCCGCGGCCAGGCGGAGACTCTGACGCAAGGTCGCCGGAGGCTCGGCGCCCAGGGACGCGTACACGCCGAGCAGAAGCCCCCGGAACAGCGCGTCGAAGACGTCCTTGTGATCGCTCTCGTGGTCGTCGCCGTACCACCAGAACCAGTCGCTCCCCTCCGCCGCTTGCAGCGCCTCGTGAACGTCGGCCGGCACGTCCGCGCCGCGCGCGGCGACGAGCGCTCGCGCGTCGCGCAGCGCGTGCCAGGCGGCGTTCTTTTCGGGATGCCCGATCCAGATCGCGAGGTCGTCCCGGATCCAGGATCCCACGGGTACGTGCGCCAATGTCTCGGTCGGCGGCATCCGCTCCAAAGCCTGCGAGACCGTCACGGCCTCGATCGAGGGATGAGCCTCGAGGCGCTCGTAGAGCGCTTCGAGAAAGGGACGCCCATCCTCCTCGTAACCCTCCCAGCAGTTCTCGCCGTCCAGGATCACCGTCACGAGCGCAGGTCCCGATCCCTTCGCGTGCGCCGCCGAGGAGCGGATCTGCTCGATGAAATCCTCCGCCGCGTCCACGGCCTCCCAGCGTTGATAGACGAACCCGATCCGGTCGGAGAGCGCGCGGTCGCGAAAGACCATCGCGAGGGGGCCGGCCGCCGTCTCGACGCGATAGGGCCGGCAGCGCGCGGCGGGCCAGTCGGGCGGATCGATGCCGTCCTCCTTCGCCAGCGCGCGGCGGAGCACCGTTTCGTCCGAGGCGGCCCAGGTGAACCCCTGCGCGCGGATCAACCCGAGCGCCGCGTCGTTCACCGCGCCCTCCGGGGGCCAGGTGCCGCGCGGCGGAGCGCCGAAGCGCCGCGCATGGCTCGCTCGGGCGCTCTTCAGCTGCGCCTCGGCTTCTTCCGGCGCGCGAAACGGCGGATCGGGAAGCGGAAACGCGGCGCCCGCTTCGCGCGGCGCGTCGCTGTCGGCGAGGAGCGGCAGGATCGGATGGTAGTGGGCGGAGGCGGCGATCTCGACCTGCCCCGCCGTGGACGCCTCGCGGTAGGCCGGGATCACCGTCCCCGCGAGCGCGCGGCCCCAGTCGAGGAGCGCCTGCTTCTCCGCTTCCGTATACCCCTCCCCTTTCGCGAGGAGGGAACGGAGCGGCTCTTCGGCGGCGTAGGAGGGGTCGGTCCAGGCCAGGTGGAACCAGACTTGCAAGTCGCGCACCTCGGCCTCGGTCAGCGGCGCGCCGCCGGAGCGCTCCTCCCCCGCGCGGCGGAGAAGGTCACGATAGCGCGGCCGCGGCTCGAGCATCCGCTCGCGATGCACCGAGAAGAAGTCGCGGAGCAGCGCCGCGCGGTCTTCGGGGGTGAGCGCGGCGGGCGCC
>DASSLZ010000262.1:0-9782 GCA_035689165.1 Candidatus Eiseniibacteriota bacterium
GCGCCAGCGGATGCTCGGAGCCCGCCTCGACGGCCGCCGCCGCCGCGAGCATGCGCGCGGGGTCGATCCCGGGCGCCGCGGCCAGGCTCTCCACCACCGGCTCGCCGCGCGTGAGCGTGCCGGTCTTGTCGAAGACGACCGTGGTGAGCGAGCCCGCGCGCTCCAGCGCCTCGCCGCCCCGGATCAGGATCCCGCGCCGCGCTCCGGCGCCCGTTCCGGCGAGGATGGCGGTGGGCGTGGCGAGCCCCATGGCGCAGGGGCAGGCCACGATGAGGACGGAGACGAAGACGGTGAGCGCGTAGCGCGCACGGGGCTCGGGACCCACGAAGAGCCAGATCGCCGCGGCCGCGATCGCGATCGCGATCACGGCGGGGACGAACCGCGCCGCCACGCGGTCGGCCAGCTCCTGCATGGGCGCCTTCCCGCCCTGCGCCTCCTCGACCAGCCGCGCGATCCGCGCGAGCGTGGTCTCGGCACCCACCCGCGTCGCGCGGAGGATGAAGGGAGCGATCCGGTTCACCGTGCCCGCCGCGACCGGATCCCCCGGCTCGCGCGCGACGGGGAAGGGCTCGCCCGTGAGCATCGATTCGTCCACTTCGGTGCGCCCCTCGGCGATCAGCCCGTCCACCGGGATGACCTCGCCCGGAAGGATCTCGAGGAGATCGCCGCGGGCGACCGACTCCACGGGAACGGACTCGCGCGGCGCGTCGAACCCCGGCTCGCCTCCGGCCGCCTCGGCCGTGAGGCGCCGCGCCGTCGGAGGCCGCCTGGTGAGCAGCGCTTTCAGCGCGTCTCCGGTGCGGCGCCGGGCGCGCGACTCGAGGAGGCGACCGAGCAGGATGAAGACGAGGATCATGACCGCCGTGTCGAAGTAGACGTGCGTGCCCAGCCCCGATGCGCGGAAGCGTCCGGGCGCGAGGGTCACGGCGGCGGAATAGAGGTACGCGGAGAAGGTGCCCAGCGTGATCAGGGTGTTCATGTCGGCGGTCCGATGGCGGAGCGCCTTCACCGCGCGCGCGTGGAACGGCCAGGCCGCGATCCACTGCACGGGGGTGGCGAGGAGGAGGGCGAGCCAGCGCGCGCGGTCCTGATCGTGCACGAAGAGGTGGACGACCATGATCGGCACGCCCAGCGCGACGGAGAGGAGAAGCCTCCCGCGGAGCGCCCGCTCCTCGGCCAGGCGGACCTTCTCCCGCTCCGAAGAAGAGGTCGAGGCGCGGGGCGCGGCGCGGTAGCCCGCGCGCTCCACGGCACTCACCAGCGCGGCGACGCTGGGCTTCGTGCCGGGCACCACGCGCACGCGCGCCTCTTCCGTCGCGAGATTGACCTCGGCCGACGCCACGCCGGCCTCGCCCCGAAGGGCGCGTTCCACCGTGGCGACGCATCCCGCGCAGGTCATGCCGTGCACGGTGAGCACAACGTCCCCTTCGCGCGCCGGTCCCGGGTCGGCGGCCGGCTTCGCGGGCGGTGCGGCGGTCGCACCGCCCGTCGCCGTGAGGTGCATCGTTTGCCGCGGCATCGCGTCTACCTCAGAGAGGGGGATTCGGAAATGACGGAAGCGGCGTTTGGACGCCCGTTTCCTGTCCCGTATGGATTATGATGTCGAGTCCGATCCCGCCCCCACACACCCATCGAGGAGCGATGATGGCCCAGGCCCCTGTCTCGGAAGCCCAAGTCTTGGATGCCCTTCGGTCCGTCATGGATCCGGATCTCCACCGCGACATCGTCTCCCTGGGCTTCATCCGGAACATGAAGATCGAGGGGGGGACGGTGGCGTTCGACGTGAATCTGACCACCCCCGCCTGCCCCGTCAAGGATCGCCTGAGGGACCAGGCCCGTCAGGCCGTACTCGCGATCCCCGGTGTCTCCGACGCCCGCGTGAACATGACCGCCGAGGTGCGCCGCCCGCAGGCCCCGAGCACGGCCGCGCTCCAGAACGTGAAGAACATCGTCGCGGTCGGGAGCGGAAAGGGAGGCGTCGGCAAGTCCACCGTCGCCGCCAACCTGGCCGCTTCGCTCGCGCGGAGCGGCGCGCGCGTGGGACTCCTGGACGCCGACATCTACGGCCCTTCCATCCCGATCATGATGCGCGGGTCGCGTCCCGCCGAGCCGCGCGCCGACAACACCATCGAGCCGGGCGACGCGCACGGCACGAAGGTGATGTCGATGGGCTATCTCACGCCCGGGGACCAGCCGCTCATCTGGCGCGGCCCGATGGCGCACAAGGCGGTCCAGCAGTGCCTGCTGGGGGTGAACTGGGGGGAGCTGGACTACCTGATCGTGGACCTGCCGCCGGGCACGGGGGACGTGCACCTCACGCTGGTACAGACGGTGCCGGTCACCGGCGGCGTGATCGTCTCGACGCCGCAGGACGTCGGCCTCCAGATCTCGATGAAGACGCTCCGCATGTTCCAGCAGACCAAGGTGCCCATCCTCGGCATCGTCGAGAACATGTCGTACTACGTCTGCCCGCACTGCGGCGGACGGGACGATCTCTTCGGCCACGGCGGCGCCGAGGAAGCGGCGAAGGCGCTGGACGTGCCCTTCCTGGGCTCGATCCCGCTCGACCCCGCGATCCGCCGCGCGGCCGACGAGGGGACGCCCGTGGTGGTCGCCGAGCCGGAGTCGCGCTCGGGGAAGGCGATGGCCGACGTGGCCGGCGCGCTCGCGCGCCAGGTGAGCATCCGCGCGTTCCGGAACCTCACGCTCTCGATCGTGGAGGAGTGATGGCCCGCGTTCTCCTGCCCGAGGAGACCACCCCCGTCGCGCTGAAGAAGAAGGGGGGCGAGCGCTTCACGATCCGCTGGGAGGACGGGCACGAGTCGGTCTACTCCGCGCGCACGCTGCGCGGCCGCTGTCCGTGCGCCCAGTGCGTCAGCGAGACGACGGGGGAGCGTATGGTGTTCGAGGAGCACGTGGATCCCGGCGTCTCGATCGCCGCCGCGCGCACCGTCGGGAACTACGCGCTCCACTTCGACTGGAGCGACGGCCACACGACCGGGATCTACGCCTTCGACTACCTCCGCCGCATCTGCCCGTGCGCCGCCTGCACGGGCCAGGCGGGCTGACCCGCCATCCGCGCGCTCGACGGGCCTCTCGGGAGCTTCCGGAGGCTCGACGATTGGAAGCGCACCCTCTTCGCGCTGTGGACGGCCCAGTTCTTCACCATGCTCGGCATGAGCATGTTCCTGCCGTTCCTTCCCCTTTACCTGCGCCAGCTGGGCGTCACCGAGCCGGGGAAGCTTGAGTTCGTCAGTGGGCTCTTATTCGCGGCCCCCTTCTTCGCCGCGACGGTCGCGACGCCGGTATGGGGCGTGCTGGGGGACAAGCACGGGCGGAAGCTGATGGTGGTGCGCGCCAGCCTCGGGCTTTCGCTCGCGACCCTGCTGATGGGCTTTGCGCGGACGGTGCCGCAGCTCTTCGTGCTGCGGGTGGCGCAGGGCGCCGTCTCCGGCTTCATCGCGGCGGCGCTCGCGCTGATGGCGTCCAAGGCGCCGCGCGAGCGGATGGGGTATGCGCTCGGCACGCTCCAGACCGCGATTCCCACCGGCACCATCCTCGGCCCCTTGATCGGCGGCGCCCTCGCCGACGCGATCGGCTACCGGCAGATCTTCTTCGTGACCGCGGCGATGAATCTGACGGCGGGCATCGCGGTGATCCTCCTCGTGCCGCGCGATCTTCCCGAGCCGCGCGAGGCCGGGTTCGGACAGGTCTTCGAGAACTACAGGACGGTGTTCGGGACGCCGCAGTTCCGGCTCCTCTTCTTCGTCCTCTTCGGAAGCCAGTTCGCGCTGATGTCGATCCAGCCGGTGATGGCGCTCTACGTGGAATACCTTGGGACGAGCGGACGGCTCCTCGCCACGACGACCGGGGTGATCTTCGCGATCACGGGTGTCGCGAGCGCGATCGGCGCGCCACGGTGGGGGCGGCGCGGCGACCGGAAGGGCTATCGCCCCGTGCTCGGCCGCGCCCTCCTCGGCGCCGCCCTGTTCGCGCTCCCGCAGGCGCTGGTCGCGCGCGCCTGGCAGCTCTTCCTGCTCCGGATCGGCTACGGCGCCTTCATCGGCGGGATCGTCCCCTCGGTGCAGGCGATGATCGGCATTCGGGCGCCGGCCGAGCGCCGCGCCGGGATCATGGGGGTCACCTCGACCGCGCTCATGATGGGGAATCTGACCGGCCCCTTGATCGGCGGCGCGGTGGCGGGAAGCTTCGGTCTGCGATCGGTCTTCGTGCTCGCCACCGCGGTCTTCGTCGCGCTCCTCGCGGCGCTCTACCCGCGCATGGCGGAGCCGGCCCGGCCGGAGACCGTGCGACCCGAGCCCGCGGCCCAGGTCGTCACGGTCTGAGAAGCCGGGAGGCGTACGCCCTCGATCAGCGCTTCGTAGTCTCGAGGATGGAGAGGATGTTGCCGGCCGGGTCCTTGAACCAGGCGATGACCGGACCCTTGCCGCGGTGGATCCCCTTGGCGTCCGTCTGGATCTCGCCGCCGTACTGTTCGAACGGCACGCCTCGGGCCGTCAGCTCATCGACCATCTCCTCGACGCTCGCGACCGGGAAATTGAGGATCGTGAAGGTGGCCGGCTGGTGGTTCGGCTTGGGATAGGCCAGGACCACGGCGCCCCCGGGGAGATGAAGGTGGAGCATGCCGTTCTCTTCCCGGACGTCGAGACCCAGGGTCTCGCCGTAGAACGCCTTGGCCTTAGGGATGTCGTCGACGGAAAAGCCGCTGAACGCGCGGCTCTCGCGCAGCAGAGCTCGTTCGCTGGTAGCGGCGCGTGATGGTGAGGTATCGCGGGTCATGACCGCCTCCTTCGCGTCGCGTGCCCGGTACGCCGGGCCCGACGTGGGTGGACCGGCGTGGCGCTGCAAGCAGCCTGCCATTTCCGGCGCCGCCACTCCTTGTCGGCTAACGGCTTCTCTAGTAGCATCCTGGACTCATCGCGAACTTCCACCCGCCCAGGAGGAACCGTGCAATTCCGGACGACGCTCGCGGGGAGCTATCCCAAGCTCCCAACCCGCTCGGGGGACGTGAACCTGCGCGTGACGCTGAACCGCCGCGACCAGGGGAAAGCCACGGATCAGGACGTGGCCGACGCGATCCGCGCGACGACGCGGCGCACGCTGGCGATGGAGGAGCAAGCCGGGCTCGACCTCCTCATGGACGGAGGCGCCGGGTGGGAGGACGCCCAGACCTACGTGGCGCGCGGTCTCGAGGGCATGCGCATCGCGGGGCTGATCCGCTATCTCGACACCAACACCTACTACCGCCAGCCCGAGATCGTCGGTCCCGTGGCGTGGAAGGGACCGATCACGGTCGGCGACTACCTGGCCGCGACGGCCATGACGAAGAAGCCGGTCAAGGCGTTCCTGCCGGGGCCCTACTCGCTCTACCGGTTCTCGAAGGACCTCCACTACGGCGACGCCGTGGCGGCCGGCGCCGCGATCGGCAAGGCCCTGGCGCGCGAAGCCGCCGCGCTCGAAGAGGCCGGCGCGTCCTGGATCCACTTCGAGGAGCCGTGGCTGGGGCGGGCACGCGCGGAAGACGCTTCGGCGATCCGGGCCGCGCTTCTGCCCGCGCTGGAGGGGCGGACCGCCCGGACGGTGATCCACGTGCCGTTCCGCGCGCCGAATCCGATCTTCGCCGCGATCCGCGACCTTCCCTGGCACACGCTGGGCCTCGACCTGGTCGAAGCCCCCGCGGGCTGGGAGCTGATTCCGCTCTTTCCCGAGGGGCGCGGCGTCGCGCTCGGTCTGATCGACGCCCGCAACACGCGGCTGGAGGACGGCGACACCATCGCCAAGCTCGCGGAGCGCGCCGCCCGGCTGCGCCCCGACCTCGACTACCAGATCACGCCGACGGCCAGCCTCGAGTACCTGCCGGCGGACAAGGCGGAGGCCAAGATCGCCGTGCTCGTCGAGGCGGCCCGGCTCGCCGGAGAGGGGACGTCATGATGCCGCGCGGACTCTGGACCACCACCGTCGGAAGCTTCCCCAAGCCGCCGCATCTGGAACGCGCGCGCCAGCAGCACGCGCGCGGCGAGATCTCGGCCGACCGGCTCTTCGCGATGGAGCGCGAGGAGACGGCGAAGGTGATCCGGCAGCAGGAAGAAGTGGGGCTGGACATCCTGGTGGACGGCGAGCTCTACCGCGGCGACATGACGACCTACTTCGCCGAGCGGATGCCCGGGTTCGCCATCTCGAACCCGGTGCGCTCCTACGGCAACCGCTACTACCGGAAGCCGATCGCGGTCGGACCGATCCGCCGCGACCAGGAGCTGACCGTCTCCTGGTGGACGTACGCGCAGTCGCTGACCAGGAAGCCGATCAAGGGGATGCTCACCGGCCCCTATACGATGATGGACTGGTCGTTCAACGAGCATTACCCCTCGCGCGAGGCGATGGCGATGGACCTGGCGATCGCGGTGAACGAGGAGGCGCTCGCGCTGCAGGAGGCCGGGGCCCGCTTCATCCAGATCGACGAGCCCGCGGTCTCCGTGCGCCCCGAGGAGCTCCCGCTCGCGGTCAAGGCGCTGGGGCGCGCCGTCCAGGGCCTCACCGCCAAGACGATCACCCACATCTGCTACGGCGACTTCGACGTGATCTACCCCGCGCTGCTCGACCTCCCGGTCGACATGATCGACCTCGAGATGGCGAACAGCCGCTACGACCTCCTGGAACGGTTCCGCGTGAACCCGTTCACCAAGGAGATCGGTTACGGCGTGCTCGACGTCCACAGCCACCGCGTCGAGACGAAAGAGGAAGTGAAGGAAGGGATCCGCCGCGGGCTCGAGGTGCTCCGCCCCGAGCAGATGTACGTGGATCCCGACTGCGGGCTGAAGACCCGCACCGTCGAAGAGGCGTTCGCGAAGCTGCGCGTCCTGGTGGACGCCGTGCGCGAGGTGCGTGCCGAGCTGGGGATCGAGGCGGAGCAAGGCGTCACGGCGTGACCGATTCACGCTCGGCCGATCTGTCCGGGCTCCGCATTGATCGTTCGGCGAAGCGTCCCCAGGGGGGGAACCGCGCCCGGACGCTCGCGCTGCTGGCCGCCCTGGCCGGCATCCTCACGGTCGTCATCCTGTTCGGCGTGCGTCGTTCCCGCGCGACCGAAGTGCGCGTGGCTCCGGTCGAAGCGGTCGGGGGCGCACCCGGCGCCGCGGCTGCGGAAGTCCTCACCGCCAACGGCTACGTCGTCGCCCGCCGCCGCGCCTCCGTTTCCACCGAGGTGGCGGGACGGCTCGAGGCGCTCTACGTCGCCGAGGGGAGCCGCGTCCGGGAAGGGCAGATGCTGGGCGTGCTCCGGAACGACGAGCAGCGCGCCGCGGTGCGGAGTGCCCAGGCCGACCTGAGCACGGCACGCGCCGCGCGCGCTGAGGCGGAGGCCAGCGCGTACGAGGCTGGGCTGGCCCGAAAGCGCCTCCAGGCTCTCCTGACGAAGGGCCTGGTATCGCAATCCGATTTCGACGAGGCCGACGCGCGCGCCAAGGTGGCGGACGCGCGCGTGCAGAGCGCGGCCGCGTCCATGGAGAACGCGCGGGCCAGGCTCTCGGCGGCGCAGGTGGACTACGCGCGCACCTTCATCCGGGCCCCTTTCTCCGGCGCCGTGCTCCGGAAGGAGGCCGAGGTGGGGGAGATCGTGAGCCCGATCCCCTCCAGCGGAGGCCTCACGCGCGGGGCGATCGTCACGATGGCCGACCTCTCCACGCTGGAGGTCGACGTGGACGTGAACGAGGGCTACGTGGCGCGCACGCACGAGGGGATGCGGGCCGAGATCGCGCTGGACGCCTATCCCGGCGACCGCTACCCCGGCCGCGTGCGCCAGATCGTGCCCACGGCCGACCGGCAGAAGGCGACGGTTCTCGTGAAAGTGACGTTCGACTCGCTGGACGCGCGCGTGCTCCCGGAGATGGGGGCCAAGGTGACGTTCCTGGCGGACCAGGAGCCCGCGGCCGCCGGGACGCACGTCGTCACGGCGGCGGTGACGATCCCCAAGGGCGCCGTCGCCGATCGCGGCGGCCGCGCCGTGGTCTTCGTGGTCGAGAAAGGGCGCGCCGCGCTCCGGAGCGTCGGCCCTCGTCCGTACGGGGCGGACCGCGTGGTCGTGTCGGGCGGGCTGGCGCCCGGCGAGCTGGTGGTGCTGGACCCGCCCGCGGCGCTCGCGGACGGATCGCGGATCAAGCCGGCGGGCGGCAAGGACGTGAACTGGGGGGAACATGGCTGGTGACGCGACCCAAGACGGCGCCCTGATCCGGCTCCGGAACGTGCACAAGCGCTACCGGCGCGAACAGAACGTGCTCGACGTGCTGGCCGGAATCGATCTGGACGTGAAGGCGGGGGAATTCCTCGCGCTCATGGGGCCGAGCGGCTCGGGAAAATCGACGCTCCTGAACCTGATCGGCGGCATCGACCGCCCGAGCGAGGGGGAGGTGATCGTGGCGGGGGAATCGCTCGCGGCGCTCTCCTCGAACCAGCTCGCGGCGTGGCGCGCGCGGAACGTCGGATTCATCTTCCAGCTCTACAACCTGATCCCGGTGCTCACGGCTCAGCAGAACGTGGAGCTTCCGCTGCTTCTCACGCGGCTCTCCGCCAAGGAGCGGCGGGAGCGGGTGGCTTTGGCGCTCCGTCTGGTCGGGCTGGAGGAGCGCTCCGGCCACTTCCCGCGCCAGCTCTCGGGAGGCGAGGAGCAGCGCGTCGCCATCGCGCGCGCCATCGTGGCCGACCCGACCCTCCTGGTGGCGGACGAGCCGACCGGGGACCTGGACGCGCGGAACGCCGACGAGATCCTGACGCTGCTCCAGCGGCTGAACCAGGAGATGGGGAAGACGATCATCATGGTGACGCACGACCCGCACGCCGCATCGCGGGCGCACCTGACGCGGCACCTCGAGAAGGGAGTGCTGCAGGCGTGAAGTTCCTGCGCTACGTCCTGGCGCACATGGCGCGCGCCAAGCGCCGCACGTTCCTGACCGTCTCCTCGATCGCGCTCGCGCTCTTCCTCTTCTGCACGCTCCGCACCGTGATGACCTCGTTCAACGCCGCGATCCGCGCGTCGGACGACACGCGGCTCGTGGTGCGGCACGCCGCCTCGCTGGTCTTTCCGCTGCCTTTGGCCTATCGCGACCGGCTGACGCAGGTGCCCGGCGTTCAGGAGGTCGGCTTCGGCAACTGGTTCGGCGGGTTCTACCAGGACCCGAAGAACCAGTTCGCGCAGTTCGCCGTGGACACCGACCACTTCTTCGGAATCTATCCCGAGGTGTTGGTCCCGCCGGACCAGCGCGAGGCGTTCCTCCGCGAGCGGCAGGGGTGCCTGGCCGGCGCCGACATCGTGAAGAAGTACGGCTGGAAGCTGGGGCAGACGATCCCGATCACCGGGACGATCTATCCCGGCGACTGGAGGCTGACGCTGCGGGGGATCTACACCGGCCGCACCGAGGACATCGACCAGAACACGATCTTCTTCCATTGGGACTACCTGAACGAGTCGATGCCCGACGTGCGCAAGAACCAGGTCGGCATCTTCTGGCTGCGCCTCCAGTCCGCGTCCGAAGCGCCGGCCGTGAGCGACCGCGTGGACGCCATGTTCGAGAACAGCCCGCAGCCCACCAAGACCGAGACCGAGAAAGCGTTCCAGGCGGGATTCATCTCCATGCTCGGCAACGTGAGCATGCTGCTCACCATCCTCGGTTCGGCGATCGTCTTCGCGATCGTGCTCGTCACGATCAACACGATGATGATGTCGGCGCGCGAGCGCACCACGGAGATCGCGGTGCTGAAGACCCTTGGCT
>DASSLZ010000263.1:0-3605 GCA_035689165.1 Candidatus Eiseniibacteriota bacterium
CCCTCCCGCCAGCGCGCGCGCCACCGCGACGTTGAACACCTGGTGCTGCGCCGAGGCCGCGAGCCGGTCAGGCGGCCACCAGGGACGCTTGGGATCGAGCAGTACCCAGTGCTTCGAGGCGCCGATCCAGGTCGCGCGACCGTCGCCGTCGGCGTCCACGCGATCGGTGTCGCGCAGCGCCCGCGCGGCCAGAGCGTGCCCCTCCAGCATGTTCGCGATCACCTGGAGCGCGCGCGAGCGGTCGCTCACGCCCGGAGGCCAGATGCCGCTCGCGTAGCCGTAGAAGCCGTAAACCTCCGGCTCGTTCACGGTGACCCACCGATCGACCAGGTCGCCGTAGCGCTCTCCCGCGAGGCGCGCGAAGCGCTCGAAGTGGGGCAGGTTCGCCCGCTCTTCCCATCCGCCGAGCGCCGCGAACCAGCGCGGATTGGTGAAGTGATGCAGCGTGAGGAGCGGCGTGATCCCACGCGCCCGGCAGCCCTCGAGCACCGCGCGGTAGTGCGCGATCGCCGATTCGTCGTAGCGTCCCGGGTCCGGCTCGATCCGGCTCCACTCCAGGGAGAAGCGGTAGGCGTTCAGCCCCAGCGCGCGCACCAGGTCGAGATCTTCCTCGTAGCGCTCCCATCCCAGGCAGGCGGATCCCGACCGGGCGCCGCCGCGGATGTGTCCGGGCGTCTGCTCCCAGTCCCACCAGTCGTTCCGGTCGTTGCCGCCTTCGACCTGATGCGCCGAGGTGGCAACGCCCCAGAGGAATGGAGTAGCGTTCGGAGTCATGACGGCGGCCACGTTCCATCCCAGCCCCTGCCGCGCGCAAGCGGGAATTTGCGGACGCCGATGAGCGATCCGGCGCACCAGGCGCGCGCGGTCGCCGGAATGTCCGAGTACCCCGGCCGGAGCTGAACCGCTACAATCCCCGGCCATGCCTTCGACCGCCCCCATCCGCGTCCTCATCGCCGGCTCCGGCTTCGGCGCCAAGGTGCACGCGCCGGGCTTCGCCCAGAATCCCGATTTCCGGATCGTGGGGATCGCGAGCGGACATCTCGAAACCGCGCGCGCCGCGGCCGATGCGCACGGCATCCCGTACGCGACCGACGACTGGAAGAAGATGCTGGACGAGGTGGAGGCGGATCTCGTGAGCATCGTGACGCCGGTGGATCTGCACTATCCGATCGCCCGCGCGGCCCTGGAGCGGAAGCGCCACGTGCTCTGCGAGAAGCCCTTCGCCATGAACACCGCGCAGGCGAAGGAGCTCGCGTCGCTCGCCAAGGCGCAGGGCGTGGTGAACGTCGTGAATCACGAGTTTCGGTACATGCCCGCGCGCGCCCTGATGAGCCGCATGATCCAGGAAGGGAAGCTGGGCCGGTTGGAGCACATCGCGATCCAGGACCGGCTTCCGGGGTGGGCACGCGATCCGTCCCGTCGGATCACCTGGCTCGCCGACCGCCAGCGCGGAGGAGGGTTCCTGGGCGCGCTCGGCTCGCATCACGTGGACGCGATCACGCATTGGGCGGGGCCCGTGCGCCGCGTCTTCTGCCGCCTCCGCACGCTGGCCGCCACCGCGCCGGGGCTGCCGCCCGGGCACCAGGCGATCACCGCCGACGACTGCTTCACCCTCATGCTCGAGCTGGAGTCGGGCGCGACCGCGGTGGTGGACCTCTTCGCGGGGAGCCGCGCGCGCCGGGAGAGCATCGAGGCGTTCGGCTCGGACGACGCGCTGGTCATCGAGGAGGCGCGCCGGATCGGCCGGCGCACGTCCCAGGGAACGCTGGAAGAGCTGCCGATCCCCGGCGATCTCGATATCCCGACCACGCCGGAGATGCCGCTCCTCGCCCCGTTCCGCGTGATGGTGGCGAAGCTGCGCGACGCGATCCGGGGAGGGGCGCCGCTGGGCCCGACGTTCGCCGAGGCGGTCGAGATCCAGAAGGTCCTGGACACGGCCCGCCTCAGCGATCAGAAGGGCGGCTGGCTCAGCACCCGATCAGCCACAGCGGCGCGAGCATCAGCAGGATGAAGATCAGCCACTGAACGACCGGGTTGTGCGGACTCAACGCAGCTTGACGATCCGAACACTCCGCTCCGCGCCCGCCGCGCTCAGCCGGACGAAGTAGATCCCCGAACGGGCTCCTCGCCCGGCCTGATCCCTACCGTCCCAGGAAACCCGCGCCACGCCGGCCTCGCGAGCGCCATCGACCAGCGTGCGCACGAGCCGCCCCGCCGCGTCGTAGACGCGAAGGGAGACACGTCCCGCCGCGGGGATCGCGAACGCGATCTCGGTTGCTCCGGAGAACGGATTCGGGCGCGCGCGGTAGACGGTGGGCGCGGGAATCGCCTGCGCCGCGACCGGAGCGCGGTCCACCGGAGTCTCGATGATCGTCGGGACCGCGTCCCACGTGGAGCCCGAGGCGTTCTGGATCCGGAGCGATGACGCCTCGAGACCGCCGGCGCCGGTGCGCTCGAAGCCCAGGGTGATCCGCGCCGGTCCGACCGGAGCGGAGCCCTCGCGCAGCAGCATCGCACGGACCGTCCCGCCGCCGCGGTCCGCCCACTCGAGGCGATACCCCATTCCTCCGCCCAGGTCGAGGCTCGTGATGCGGATTCCGTCCGGCGCGATCAGGTCGAACACCGTGGCGCCGAACTGGGGCACCGGCGTGACGTCGATCGAGGCCTCTCCGGACAAGGGTGAGGTCCACCGAGCCGCCCCCGAGAACGCAACGCCCGTATGCGGCGCGGAGAAGTCGGACGGGGCGTTCACCGCGTGGACCTGGAGCTGGAGCAGCTTCCGCACGCAGCAGATGACGTCCCGAACGTCGACGGCGCCGTCGCCGTTGCAGTCGGAGCGCGCGGCGACCGCCGGGACGCAGGCATCGCCTGCCAGCGCGCATCGCACGATGGCGACGATGTCGGTCACGTCGGCGACGCCGTCCTCGTTCACGTCGCAGCCGGACGTGGCGCCGACGCAGAACCGACCGGAGGCCATGCGGAAGGTGGGGCAGAGTCCCAGCGTGCGGCCATGGACGTCGAGGACGATGGACTTCTCGAACACGATCGAGTAGCTGCCCTGGGGCACGTCCGGCCCGACCGAGTAGCAGACCCGGAGAATGGGCTCGTGTCCCTGCCCGATCGAACCGGTGCCGGCCGAGTACAGGATGATCCCGGTGGCGGACCCGTCAGCGGCCCACTCCATCTCCATCCCGCCCGCGCGGTCGAGGCGCGACACCGAGACGGGCGTGAAGGAGCCCGCCGAAAGCGGCTGTCCCTGGTCGTCCGTGATCTGGATGCGGAGCTGCGCGGCGCCGACGGGAATGTTGTTGCCGAGGGAGATGTCGAAGCACGCGGACCCGCCCGGAAGCGCCGCGGCGTCGCAACCCACGGGGTTGCCCGGCGGCGGGGCGGCGAAGCCGAGCACCACGCATGGCCAGCACGAATCGGCGCCGGCCACCGTGAAGGAAAGGTCCGCCGTGCTCGAGTCGATCAGGGCTCCGTTTTCGTCGACCACGCGCTCGACCGCCGTGACCAAGTGCTGCCCGATCGGGAGCAGCGGCATCGGAAACTCGTGGGCGTATGTCGGCGCCACCTGGAGGCACACGCTCCCCGGGGGCAGCTGC